>JADGRD010000289.1 GCA_017881285.1 Pseudomonadota bacterium
CGCGCGGTCATGGCTGGCTTCTGCGCACTTGTTCCCTGGGGCACGAACGGGGTAGTTTCCCATCCCTAGATGTCTTCTTCTTCGCAAGCGTCCGCGGCCGCACGCTACTGCCATTTCGTTTCACGCCACGCCGGTGCCATCCTGGCCGCGGCCCTGGCACTTTTTGTCATCGCGGCCGCCCTCGCCTCCCGGCTGGAGCTCAAGACGGCGCTTTCCGAGCTTCTGCCGAGCGACGATCCCGGGGTCGTCGCTCTCGACAAGACGCAAGCGCGCATGGGGGACATGTCGCTTCTCCTCATCGGCGTGCGCTCGCCCGACCGCGCGGCCAACGTCCGCTACGCCGAGAAGCTGACCGGCAAGCTCCTCGAGCTGCCCAAAAACGTCATCTCGCTGGCCACCTACCACGTGCGCGACCTCAAGGGCTTCTTCGCGAAGAACAAGTGGCTGTACGTGGCGGAGAACGATCTCGAGTCCATCCGCGATCGTCTGCGCAAGGAGATCACGAAACGGAAGAACCCGCTCCTCATCGATCTGTCCGACGACGACGAGGAATCGGTCGATGCCATGCGCGAGCGGCTGACCAAGCAGGACCAGCTCGGCGGCCGTTTCCCCGACGGCGTGTTCAGCAACGCGGATGGCACCTACGTGTGGATCGCCGCGCTTCCCCCTGGCGGCATCTTCGGCGAGAGCGGCGGCGAGGGCATCTACCAGGCCGCGACCCGCCTCATCCAGGAGAACGATCCGCACGCCTTCCACCCGCAGATGATGGCCTACGTCGGCGGCCCGGTGGCCACCGGCATCGCCAGCCGGAAGGCGGTCGAGAGCGACATCCTGTGGGTCACGATCACCTGCCTGAGCATCGTGGCGATCTCCATCGCCCTCTATTTCCGCCGGCTGCGCTCGCTGCCGCTCATCGCCACCTCGGGCGTGATCGGCACCGTGATGGCGTTCGCGGTGGCCGAGATCGCCTTCGGCTACGTCAACTCGTCGACGGCGTTCCTGGGCTCCATCATCCTGGGTAACGGCACCAACTACGCCATCATCCTGATGTCGCGCTACGAGGAGTACCGTGCCGCGGGCAACGCGACCTTGGCCGCCATGGAGCACGCCATCGCCGGCGTTACGCGCGGGACCGGGGTCGCGGCGGTCTGCGCCTCGTCGGCCTACGCGACCTTGATGTTGACCAAGTTCCGCGGCTTCTACCAGTTCGGCGTGATGGCCGCGTTCGGTGTCCTTTTCTGCTGGGTCCTGACCTTCACGGTCCTGCCGTCCATCTTCTTCCTCATGGACCGGCGCGCGTCGGCGAAGAAACCAGCCCCGGCGCGACCGCCGCTCACCTTCGCGTTCCTGGGGCGGTTCTTGTCCCGGCGTCCAGGGACCATCGCCCTAGCCGCCATCGCCCTGACGCTATTCTGTGGCGTGGGCCTGCTCCACTTCGCCAGCGCTCCCTTCGAGTACGACTTCCGCAAGCTCAACGCGAACCTGGAGAGCACCGAGGATTCCAAGCAATTCAACCAGAGCATGGAGGGGCTCTTCGGCCGCTGGCCCTCGCCCACCATCGTGCTGGCGGACGACCTCGCGCAGGTCGAACCCATTCGCGACGCCATCTGGCGGCAGAACAAGGCCGATCCAGTCATCGGCCGGGTCGTGACCATCCATGACATCCTACCCGGCACGGCCGAGGTGCAAGCCCGAAAACTGGCGCTGCTCGACAACATCCGCAAGCTGACCCACGACCCGGCGCTGGAGGCCATGGGCGAAAAAGAGCGGAAGCAGATCGCCCAGATCGACGTGCCCGAGGATCTGCGCGTGCTCGCGCCCGCCGATGTTCCATCCCTCGCGCGGCGGCCGTTCACCGAGGTAGATGGCACCATCGGACGCGTGGTGCTGGTCTACCCCATCGAAGAGCACCTGTCGGTATGGAACGGCCGTGACCTGCTGCGCATCTCGAATGTCCTGCAATACCTGCATCTGCCCGAGCAGAACACGACCATCGCGACCTCCGGCAGCGCCGTGGTTTTCGCCGCCATGATCCGGTCGATCCTCCACGACGGCCCCTTGGCCACCGGCGCGTCGCTGGCCGTGGTGCTGTTGTTCTCTTTCCTCATCATGCGGCCGCGTTCGGCGTCCCTGGCCGCCATCGCGACCCTGCTGGTGGGTGTGGTCTGGATGATGGGCATCGCCGGCGCCGCCGAGGTGAAGATCACCTTCCTCAACTTCATCGCGTTGCCCATCACCTTCGGCATCGGCGCCGAGTACGGCCTCAACGTCGCGCAACGATACCGCGACGACCACGACATGATCCGCGCCGTGGGTTCGACGGGCGCCGCGGTCGCGCTTTGCTCGTGGACGACCATCGTCGGCTACGGCTCCCTCCTCGCCGCCAGCAGCCGCGCCCTGCGCGGTTTTGGCGCGATGGCCATCCTGGGCGAAATCTCCTGCCTCGCCGCCGCCCTCCTGGCCCTGCCCGCCCTCATCTTGTGGCGCGAGCATCGGCGGACGAGTCGATTGTGATGGGAACCCTGAGAGGGTTCCCAAACCCTCCCGCGACGCTCCGCTGCCGGCAAAGCCGGCAGGCTCCGCACGCGTTTACGACCACGTCCTGATCGGCGGATCAGTTCGGCCGTAGTGCCGCGCAGCGGCGCCAGCGCAGAATGCGGACGCCATCGATGGTCGCCATGGGCTCGTAGTTCTCCTCGACGAACTTCGTCATGCGTGGGTAGTTCTCCAGCGGGAAAGCCTTCCAGTTCGCGAACGCCTTGCTGGCGTCGAGGAAATAGGTGGCGCGATTGCCCGCCAGGTCGGACATCAGCTGGTCCCAGTGCTCCTGGTTGATGACCTTCGTGGCCTTGGTCTTGCCCGAACGGATCGCCCAGTTGCCCGGCACGTAGCCGCAGATGGTGGAGTACGGGCCAAGAAACCGGCTGGCCGAGGGCAGGTCCGCGGGAAAGAGGAACATCGCGCTCGGCCCCCACGCGAACAACGACGCGCCAGGAAAGCAGGCATCGGCGCGCAGAACGTCGGCGACCCTGCGGTAGATCGTCTTGTGCTCCTCCCAGCGGAATTCATGCCCGCTCAGGTAGAGGACGCCGTTGGCCACGCTGAAGCAGAGCAGGCTGGCCCCTGCGTACGCCAGCATGAGCTTCGACCATTTCCCCCACGGCTGCGTGAAGAGATTGCAGAAGAGGGGACCCGTGGCCAGGGCCAGCGGAACGTAGAACGGAACGAAATAGTGCGGGTACATGCGAAACCCGATGAAGGCGATGGGGAAGGTCGCCACGAGCACGCCACCGATGAGAAATCGCTGGTAGCGCGATAGCTTCGCCCAGGCCTTCGGCAACCACAGCCACAGCCCGAGCGTCGCCGCGATGAAGGGCAGGAAGTACTTGGCGAAGCGCTGCAGGACCTCCCCGATCTCCATCGGTTGCTGCGCGTAGCCGAAGTTGTAGACCAGGGTCCAGTAGATGAGCTCCTGCCCTTGCCCCCGCAACGCGAAGAGGCCCCAGGTCGCGAGCAGCGGCAACGCCACACCGAGCACGAGCGCGCCGCCGGCCGCGAGCGCGGATCTCCTGGTCAGGCGCGCCGCGACGGTGGCCGCGACGACGAGTGCGGGCAGCCATGCCACCGCCTGCTGCTTGAACAAGGCGGCAAGACCCAACAAGATGCCGGACAAGACCAGCCAGCCCGGCCGCGCGCCACGGTCTTCATCCCGCAACAGCGCCACGGACCACGTCGCCGGCAAGAGCAGCAGCAGCTCGCAGTTGACCGCGTGCATGTCGTGCGCCAGATAGGCCGCGCTTGCCACCAGAAAGACCAATCCCGCGACCACTCCCCGGCGGTCGTGCCGGAAGCAGGACGAAACCCCCAGCGCGATGGCCGGCACGGTGAAGAGCACTGTCAGCAGGTGCACCGCGAACATCCCGCGGCCGAAGAGCAGTTGAGCGACCGCGTAGTAGACGTAGAGCAGCGGCGGCTTGTTGTCCACGAAGCCGACGTAGAGGTGCCGGCCGCGCAGGAATTCCCAGGAGCCGACGATGTGGCTCGCCTCGTCCACGTCGAGAATGTCGACGCCCAGCAGGAATCCGCGCGTCACCAGGCTCATCGCCACGAACAGCAGTCCCGCCGCGGTCCGGGGATGGTTCCCGTGAAAGGCGCGGAACTTTTCGCCCAACAACTGCAACTGCAACCCCAACGCCCTCATGGGACTATTTCCTTCCGCGCGAGCTCGCTGGCGCCTTCCGCCCCGAGGGACGATGCCGCACGAAGTACCAGCCCGCCGCGACGCCAAATCGCGCCTTCTGCCATGGCCGCAGCCCGCCGAGCCCGGGCCAGAACAGGTTGCACGTGTCGCAGGGATGGATATGCCGGCGCTTGCCGGACCAGAGCATCTGCCGGTACTTTCGCGCAACGGCGCCGCGGTAGATGTCGAGGATCGGTTCCTTGGTGGCGTCCCCCCAGGCAAACTCGCCTTCCTGGTCCATGCAGCACAGGGTGACGATGCCGTTCGACAGAATGTCGAGACGGTCCATGTGCTCGCAGGGAAAACCCGGAATGGGTAGCTCGCTTTGCACCTCGCCCTTGTAGTTGAAGAGGCCCACGATGAAATGGCGCACGCCCGCTTCCTTGCAGAACCGGACGAATGCGTCCTGCTCCCTCAAGGTGGTCTCGTTCGAGCGCAACATGCGAAACGTGATGTTCCTGGCCACGCGCTCCCGTCGTTTCGGGTCGGCGAGGTAGCGCAGGTTCTCCATCGTGCGGCCGAGGTCGAGGCCGATGTCCGCCCGGTAGCGCACTGGATCGGTCGTGTTGAGGCTGACGTACAGGTGATCGACACCGAATTCCATCAGCGCGTCGGTGCGCGCCGGGGTCAGCGCGTAGCCGTTGGTGTAGAGGCGCAGTTTCGTCGCGGGCAGGCGGCGATGGATCATTTCGAGGCGCGGCATGATCTTCGGATCGGAAAACGGCTCGCCTTGCAGGAACGGCTCGATGGCGCCCAGGCGAAACTCGCGGCACTGCTCGACGATGCTTTCGAACAGGGCATCCGTCATGTGATGCCGCCCGCGCTTGAGCAGGGCGTTCGGACAGAAGACACACTTGGCGTTGCAGTAGTTGGTCGTCTCGATGGCGACCAGCCGGGGGAAAAGTTTTCGATCCGAGTGCTTCATGGGCTGTCCGTGGACGGCGGCCATCCGGTGGGGAACGCCGCCCGGATGGCGAAGCGGGAAAAGAGCTGGCGCTTTTCCAGCCCGCGAAGGTCCGTGTCGTTCTGTGGAATCGACTTCGCGATGGTGCCGTTGTTGCACCAGTGGATGACGTAGGTGTCGGGCTTGACGATCCACTTTTCCATGGTTGCCAGCGTCCTCTGCTTCCCTCGCAGATGGAAGTATTGATAGGTCATGGTCGGGCCGAGCGGCGAAAAACAGCGGGGTGGCAGCACGCGCAGG
>JADGRD010000290.1 GCA_017881285.1 Pseudomonadota bacterium
CTGCGGCGCTTGCACGCCCGCCCCCGACGGCGGCAGCTTCGAGGGGTTCACGCCCACCGCCTGCGACCAGCTTCAGATTACCGTCCTCGACACCGCGAATGTCTGCAACTGGACCTGAGGCTGCACGCGTGCACGCGCAGGCGGAATGAGCGCCCTTTTCCCATCGCCGCATCGCGCGACCAAAGGGACATTGAGCAGCAGGTTTGCGGACTGTTGATTTGGAAGCGATCGCCTGGAACAGCGCCATGCCCATCCCGAGAAACGCGGGCTCGGAGCGATGGAAGTCTGTGGAATTATTCGGTGCTCTGGATGGCGACGACCGCGGCCACCGGCGCGGCGACGAATCCGAAGCTTGCGGCGACGCTGAGAGACGTTCACGGGCCCCGATGGGCTCGCAGGCTTCGGGGCGTGGCTGAGCCGCATGGCGCCCCGCGCGCGGTGCCCGGCGAAAGCGGCAAACGAGGCGTCTCGGCCGTCCCCCGTCGCGTCTTCACGAAAACGGCACTTGTGACGCCTGCGGGCTCATGCTCGGACGTGAGCCATTTCGTCCGGGTGAAGGATCTTACCGAAGAATCCCCGAGAAACGAGGACACACAGCATCACAAAGACTCCTTCGACTACCCTCCACTGACCATCTACTCCCAGCAGGAGAACTCAATGCGTCCACTCTGTCATCGTCCGGCTTCCTCATCCATGGCTGGTCAACGAAACCTATGCGACCACCTCGGAACCAGAGTCACTCCACTCCTTCTCGCGGCCGTTCTGATCTCGGCCGCAGGATGCTCGTCTTCGTCGACCAACAACGCGGGTTCAGGCGGCAACGCCGGAGTCGGGCAAAGCGGCGGCAGTCCCAGTGGAAAGGGCGGCGGTGCTGGCGGGACGACCCAGGCCAGCGGCGGCGCGACTGGCACGACGCCAACCGGTGGCACGAGCTTGGCCACGGGCGGCAAGAGCGCTGCCGGCGGTGCCAGCGGGACCGCCGGAGCAACGAGCAGCGGCGGGGCAGCAGGCGGCAGTGCCGGAGCAGCCGGCGGGAGCAACGGCGGGGCCGGTGGCAGCAGCGGACGAGGGGGCGCTTCCGGCGGTGCCACTGGCACGGGCGGCTCCGGCGGTACCACTGGCAAGGGTGGCGCATCCGGGGGCGCCGCCGGCACGGGCATGGGTGGGACGACACTCATCGGTGGTTCCGGCGGCTCCGGCGCTGGTGGCATAACCGGCGTCGGTGGCGCGATCGTTGTCGGCCCTGCAGACATCTATGTGTCCACGACCGGAGACGACGGCAACCCGGGGACCCAGGACAAGCCGCTCAAGACCATCGCTGCTGCCCAAACCGCCGCTCGGGCGCATGCCAAGCGTGGCAAAGAACCGCTCGTCATAGGTTTCTTGCCCGGCACGTACTACGTCGGCAAGACCGTCGTGTTTACCACCGCCGATTCGGGTGCCAAGGATGCGCCCGTGACCTATACCGGGTACGGCGGCGCCGCTACCTTGAGCGGCGGCGTGAGTCTGAGCCTCACCTGGTCGGCGTACAAGAACAACATCATGCAGGCCACCGTGCCGTCGAGCGTATCCACCGGGATGTCGTTCGACGTCCTGTTCCTGAACGGACAGCGCCAGATCATGGCGCGCTACCCGAACTACGATCCGAGCAAGCTCACGACGGCCTTCCAAGGCATTGCAGGCGACTACCAATCGCGTCCCAGTAAGTGGGCAAAGCCCCCAACCGGGGAAGTCTACGCGCACTGTATGCACACCTCGGACTGGGGCAGCCAGCACTACGTCATGACCGGCGTCAGCGGCAGCCTGAACCTGAGCAAAGCACTGTGCAACGGCAGGGCGAGCGGCGCCAACGGCTCCGGGGTGGTCGAGAACGTCTTGGACGAGCTTGATGCGCCCGGCGAATGGTATTTCGACAAGTCCGCGGGGACCCTCTATTTCTACCCGCCGCAAGGGACCGATCTGAGCACTGCCTTGATCGAGGTTGCGGGCCTCGAGACCATCATCCAATTCCAAGGCACGTCGACGGCACCGGTGAAGTTCGTGAATCTGGATGGCTTCCGCTACAACGCCACCTCGCGCACCTTCGCCAAGTGCAACGAGCAGGTTCTCAAATCAGACTGGGTGATCTACCGCGGCGGCGGGCTCTTCCTGAGCGGCGTCGAGGACAGCGCGATTACCAACAGCTTCTTCGACGCGTTGGGCGGCAACGCCCTGTTTGTCAGCGGCTACGCCCGCCGCATGAACATCCAGACCAACAAGTTCGTCGGCATCGGGGCGAGCGCGATTCTGCTCATGGGCGTCTCGTCCGCGGTTCGCAATCCCGGATCCGGGTACAGCGGGGGATTTGTAGTCAGCAGCTTGGACAAGACCGCCGGCCCCAAGACCGACGACTATCCGGCCCAGTGCACGGTCACGGACAACCTGATTCACGACATCGGTTATCCGCAGAAGCAGGTGGCCGGTATCGGGCTCGACATGGCGTCGGAAATCACCATCAGCCACAACAGCATCTACAACATGCCTCGGGCTGGTATCAACATCGGCGACGGGTGCTGGGGCGGGCACATCATCGAGTACAACGACGTGTTCGACACCGTGCTCGAGACCGGCGACCACGGCTCGTTCAACAGTTGGGGTCGCGATCGCTACTGGGATCCCAACGTCGGCACGATTGACTCCCGGGTGGCCGCCTCGCCCGGTCTCGAGGTTCTCGACGCGATGAAGCCGGTCATCACGTCATCTTGCAGCTTGGCAGCCAGAGTGTCTCTTCTCTCGATGACTTCAATCGCCTGTACAACGCAACCACAGCCGGGCAGAAGGTGGCGCTGGGCATTCACCGAAACCAGCAGGACACGACCATCACAATCACACGATGAAGATCACACGGCAAACAGGTTCGCTTCCCGCCAGCGTTCCACTCCGATCGATCAATAGACGCTGAGCTCAGCGATAGCCGGAACGTCCTTTGCCGAATCGATGACTAGCGCAATGGCATCGGCCGTTGTCGAATTGAGCTGCCAGAGTTGGCGTTGGCCAATCACGGTGCCCGCGATCACCGTTCCCGATGCGTCGGTGGAACTCCTGTTCCATATGCCGTTCTGCTTGATCTCCACGTGGTAGCCAGTCGTTCGCTCTCCCAGCTCAATGGGTTCGCGGATACTGATGACTGTGAACGAGATGGCGGAAACCGACGTCACTTCGAGCCGTGCCGACGTGCTGCCGCTGGCCGCTACCCAGGAGGTGCTGAGATCGTCATCAACCGCCTTGGCTGCGTCGAAGCCCGGGTTTGCCCACGTCGAGTTGGCTTTTGCAGGTTGACCCCGAACAAGGTTCGTCTCGTAGAGCGACGCGTACCACGTCCCGAACTGCTGGAGCAGACTGACATCCGCGCCGTCGAGCTGCCCCGACGTGGCCGGCGGAACATTCAGGATGAGCGTCGAGTTCATGCCGACCGACGTGAAGTAGATCGACTGCAACGACGCGAGGGACATGACCGTGTCATTCTGATGCCAGAACCAGCTTGGCGTGCGATCCGACACAGGCGCTTCGGCTGGATACCAAATGCTCGATGGCCCGCCGTTGGGGACGGCTCCGACATTCGATGTCGAGCGACTCGACTGTCCGGTCTGGTCGACGTTCCACCGAAGGTCTGCACCGGTCGTGGCGATCTCGGGCCCCATCCAGACAAGCACGTCGGGCTGCAATTGATGGGCAAGTTGGACGATTCCGATCCAGTCGAGGGATCGGGGTGCGTTGAACCCTTCCAAGAGGATTTCGTAGACAGGCCCGTATTGCGTCAAAAGCTCAGTCAGCTGGTTGCGAAAATACGCTTCGTAGCTTGAACTTGAGCTCGAGCTCGAGCTCGGGAAGTGTACGTCCCAGGGCGAAAGAGCAAGGGCGACCCTCAGATCGGCAGCGTGCATGGCGTCCGTGAATTCCTTGACGACGTCGCCTTGACCATTCTTCCAGGGGCTGTTCTTAACGGAGTAGTCAGTGTACGCGGACGGCCACAGACAAAATCCTGTGCTATGTTTAGCGACCAGCATGGCTTGGCGAAACCCGGAATTTTTGAGAATGTTCGCCCATTGTTTCGCATTCAGGTCGGTGGGATTGAAGAGCGACGCCGTGTCGGAAGCATCTCCATACTCCGTGCCATCGAAGGTTTGCAGGCCGAAGTGCAGGTATGCCGTCAGCTCGCTCCGCTGGTAGGCGATCTGTTGTATGGTCGGAATTGGCGCAACACCTTTTGGGCGATCACGCGAAAGCACTTCCACCGAACTGGAACAACCGCTCCACGCTGCCAGAGCGTTGACCAAGGCGAAAGTCATCAGAAAAGACCGTTCAGCCGATGTCCGAAGTGTCTTCTTGCAGGTCATAGCGAAACCGCAATGCCGAGTGCGCCCAGTAGATAGTAGCCAGTCATGCCCGCCACGGGCTGGCCGCTCACGTCGCCCGTCACACCCCGGACAACGGCTCCAGCTTCCAGCGTCAGATTAGGGCGAACATTCATTTGAGCCGGAACTTCGAGCGACGCCCGAAAGCCCACGCTGGAGATTATCCCGGATCCTGCGTCGGTCCTCACATCTGCAAGCGCCGTCTCGCCGTAGACCCATGCCCATCCCAGCTCGGCACGTAGTCCGAGGTCTAGCACGACCGTCCTGGTCGTAAACCGTGGGCCCAAGCCAAGCCCGATGCTTGCGGTGTGGAAAAGTACGTCGCCAAGCTGGGCATGCGCGCGAGCGTAGCTGCCACCAAGATCGAGATCCGCATGGAGCATCCGCCGATAAGCAGTCAGTCGCCCTCGCCCACCCCACAGGCTCGTGTCCCGCGTGGGCAAGCCGCGCACCTCGGCCTCGACATGCATCGACATGTGGGTCGGCCAATCGCCCGCGGACCCCGGGGAAGCTAGCGGCACAACAAATTTTGGGGTGGAAACCGTGATGGCTTCAGGTGCCTTCTCCGGCGGCACTTGCCCCAGCGATCGAATCAGCTCGGCAACGGCAAGGGCCAACGCCCGCGGCCGGGCCGTGTCGGCTACGTCGGCCAGGGATACTTGCCGCTCGGCCAGGTGCGGGCCAGCAGCCTCACGTACAGAAACCTGCAGCCGATCTGCATCGGCAGAACAAGGATCGATCTCGATCTGCACAAGCAAGGAGGCCATCCTTGGCGTGGCGCCATCGGGAACCGCGAGCGTGCAACAGTCGAGCCCCCTACCAGCAAGCTCGACACGTAGGCAATCAAGGAAGGAAGGCAACGAAAATGCGTCGACCTTACAAAGAGGCGGCGATACCACTACAGACTGCGACCCGGGCGATGGTCGCGCGGGCTCAGGCGCGCCGTGCGTCTGCTGCGCGACGAAAAAAGCGGCGATGGCCACAGCGAATCCTAGGCCGCGCCCAAGCGGTCGTCGCGTAGACGTCGCAAGGATGCTCATGGT
>JADGRD010000291.1 GCA_017881285.1 Pseudomonadota bacterium
CGGCCCGCCGAACGGCAACTTCGATCAGGTCTGGGCGTGCGCGGCAGCTGCGACAGCGTTCTCGGTCGTCCTCTACGGCATCATCTCGGCCATCGAGACCGCCGTGCTGGCGCGCTACGGCCCGCTGGCAAGCTGACCCGCCTTGGCACGGCCAGTGGCAGCGGCGGGCGTCTCGTCCTCCACGCCCCGATGGACGGCGCGATCTTGGTCATGCACGCGGTGTCTGGCGAGGTGGCCAGGGGCGACGTGGCGCTGGTGACCGTGGGCGACAACACCTCGGTTTGGGTGTGGGCGGATCTCTACGAACGAGACATCGCATTGGTCAAAAGGGGCCAGGCGGCCGGGAAACTCGCGGCCTCGGTTTCCGTCAAGGCCTATCCCGGTGACGAGTTCGCCGGGACCGTCGATCTGGTCAGCCCGGCCATGGACGAGTCCTCGCGCACGGTCAAGGTTCGGGTCGAGGTCAAGAATCCCGATGGTCGATTGCTGGCCGGGATGTTCGCGACGGTCAAGCTCTTCCTGTCCGGGACTGACGAGACCCTGGCCGTCCCTCGCGATGCCGTGCTCGAGGACGAAGGGCGAGCTTTCGTTTTCGTTCACTACCAGAGCGAATACTACGTTCGCCGGCCGGTCATCACCGGGCGAACCTGGGCAACGTGGATCGAGATCAAGAAGGGGCTCGCGGAGGGACAGACCGTGGTCGACGACGGCGCCTTCCTCATGAAGTCCGATGTGCTGCGCTCGAAGATGGGCGCCGGCTGCGCGGACTGAGTCGGGAGACCGTCATGAAGCTCGTCCTACTTCTCCTCAAGAACCGTCTTGTCGTCCTGCTGGCCACAGCGATCTTCGTCGTCGCGGGCGTGGTGGCGTGGCTGCGCCTGCCCATCGACGCCTTCCCTGACGTGACGAACACGCAGGTGATGATTCTCGCGAAGGCCGCCGGGCTGGCCGCAATCGACGTCGAGCAGCGCGTGAGCTACCCCATCGAACAAGTGATGCGCGGGCTGCCTCGGGTCAAGCAGGTACGCTCCCTGTCCAAGGCTGGGCTTTCCCAGGTGGTGGTCATCTTCGAAGACGGCGTCGACACCTACTGGACCAGGCAGGTTGTCTTCGAACGCCTGAGCATGGCGCGTGGGCAACTCCCTCCGGCCATCGAGCCCGAGCTTGGCCCGATCTCCACCGGTCTGGGGGAGATCTTACAGTACACCCTCAATGGCGAGGGCAAGAGCGGGATGGAGCTGCGCACGGTGCAAGACTGGATCGTGGCCCCGCTGCTCAAGCCCATTCCAGGCGTGAACGAGGTCAACAGCTTCGGCGGCGAGGTGAAGCAGTACCAGGTTTTGGTGTCGCCCGAGAAGCTGCTCAAGTACGGTCTGACCGTCAGCGACGTGGTGGATGCCGTCGAGCAAGGCAATGCCAACGCCGGCGGGGGCGTCGTGGTACGAGGCTGGGAGCAGCTCTACATGCGCGGGGTCGGTTTGCTCAAGGACATCCCGGACATCGAGCGCATCGTGCTCAAGGCCAAGGACGGCTCGCCGGTCTACTTGCGCGACGTGGCCGAAGTCGTCATCGGCGCCGAGCCGCGACAGGGCGCCGTCTCGCGGGATGGTACGGGCGAGGTCGTGGCCGGCATGATCATCATGCTCAAGGGCGAGAATTCGCAGAACGTCGTCAGTCGAACCAAGGAAGCGATCGACAAGATTCGGGGAAGCCTGCCGGCGGGAGTGCGGCTCGATGTCTTCTACGATCGGACCTCGCTCATCGAGGCGTGTATCAAGACCGTAATCGATGCCCTGCTCGAAGGCGGGGTCTTCGTCATCCTGGTGCTCTTCCTGTTCGTCGCTGAATTGCGTACCGCACTGATCGTCGTGTTCTCGCTGCCGCTCACCTTTCTGGTGACCGTTATTGTCATGGGCTCGGCCGGGCTGACCTCGAACCTCATGAGCCTGGGAGGGCTCGCGTTTTCCGTCGGCATGGTCGTGGATGCGTCGATCGTCGTGGTGGAAAATATCCGGCGTCACCTCGCCCTGAGGACCGAAAAGGAGCACAAGCGGCGCGTGGTGGCCGAGGCGCTGGTCGAGGTCGCAAGACCGGTCGCCTTCTCGGTGCTCATCATCGCCATCATCCTGGTGCCGCTGTTCACGCTTCAGGGCATCGAGGGCAAGATGTTCGCTCCGCTCGCGGCGACCATGCTCATCGCGCTCATGGTCTCGCTGGCTGTGGCGCTCACCATTATTCCCGTTCTCTCCGAGACCTTCCTGCGCCAGATTTCCGAGAAAGAGCTCGGGTTCAGCCGACGCCTTCATCGCGGATACCTGCGGCTGCTCGGACGCGCCGTTCATCGTCCGGCGGTAACGCTGGGGATCTCCGGCACCGTGCTCATCGCATCCCTGGCGTTTCTTCCCTTCATGGGCACCGAGTTCATGCCACCCCTCGACGAGGGCTCCATCGCGGTCAACGTCGTGCGCCTGCCCAATGCCTCACTCGAAGGTTCGGTCAAGGTCGCGGGCTTCATGGAGAAGCGTCTGCGCGGGTTCCCCGAGATTGTGACGGTGGTGAGCAAGACCGGGCGCGCGGAGATCTCGGAGGATCCGATGGGGCCCGAGCAGACGGATGTCTTCATCATGCTCAAGCCGCGCCAGCAGTGGAGCACGGGCAGGAGCAAGGCCGAGTTGGTGGAAGCCATCCAGAAGGATTTCTCCGAGATCCCAGGCTTGCGCTTCTCGTTCTCGCAACCCATCGCGCTTCGGGTAAACGAGCTCATCTCCGGCGTGAAGAGCGATTTGGCAATCAAGGTGTTGGGTCCCGACCTGGATGTCCTGAAGAAATTCGCGGATCGCGCCGCCGCCACTTTGCAAGGCATCGAGGGCGCTCGTGATGTGAAGGTCGAGCAAGTGTCGGGAATGAACCAGCTCGATGTGGTCATCGACCGCGAGGCGGTCGCCCGACACGGTATCAAGATCGCCGACGTCAATGCTGTCATCGAGACGGCTGTTGCCGGCAAGAAGGCGACGACCCTGATCGAGGAGCAGCGCCGGTTTGCAGTGGTCGTCCGTTTCCCGGAGTCGGCGCGCGGTGACATTCCCGAGCTGGAGCGCCTGCTGGTGAGCGCCCCAGGCGGAGAGCGTGTGCCGCTGGCGCAAATCGCGCGGTTTGCAATCGTCGAGGCTCCCGCGCAAGTCAGTCGGGAGAACGGGATGCGGCGGGTGGTAGCCGAGGCCAAC
This sequence comes from Pseudomonadota bacterium, assembly GCA_017881285.1. Lineage (GTDB taxonomy): Bacteria > Myxococcota_A > Polyangia > Fen-1088 > Fen-1088 > Fen-1118. The sequence continues at coordinate 3,225 of JADGRD010000291.1, forward strand.
ATTCGCGGCCGGGATCTGGGTGGATTCGTGGCCGAGGTCCGGACCCGGCTCGCGCCGCTGGTGAACGATCTGCCGTCCGGCTATTTCGTGGAGTACGGCGGACAGTTTGAGAATCAGCAACGCGCCATGCACCAGCTCGCCATTGTCGTGCCAGTGGCGCTCTTTCTCATCATGGTGCTGCTCTACATGGCGCTCGGATCGATCTGGAACGCGCTCCTCGTGCTGCTGAATCTGCCGTTCGCGCTCGTCGGAGGAGTCATCGCCGTGCTCGCCTTTCGCATGCCGGTCTCGGTATCAGCCGCGGTCGCCTTCGTCGTCCTGCTGGGCATTGCCGTGCAGAACGGCGTGGTTCTTGTCGCCTTCTTCCGTCAACTCCGTGAGCAAGGCGAGTCCGTGGCCGATACGGTAGCCAAGGGATGCTCTCTGCGTTTCCGGCCGCTGATGATGACCGCGCTCACCAGCTTCATCGGCCACCTACCCATGCTCTACGCGACGGGCTCGGGCGCCGACATCCAAAAGCCACTCGCCGTGGTCGTGATGGGCGGGCTCATCACGTCGACTTTGCTGACGCTGATCGTGCTGCCCACGATCTACGCCCTCGGACATGGCATGGCCAAGACCGTGCACAGCGCCGCGCCAGCAATCGAGGTGTCCGCATGACCACATCCCCTTACCCTGCCCCCGGTGAGCGCGTCGAACGTCATGTTGTACCTGACGGTCTTTCTGGCCTTCGGGCACCAGGCTACTACCATGCCCAATACGCCCGGAGAGCGTTCCTAACGATTGCGGCCCGGCCAGTCGGCGAAAGAGGTGCGTGCATCGATTCCATTCCGTAGGCGGCTTGCTTGAAGCTCGCTCCTCCGCGATACTACGGGCGGTGATGGACAGGCCCACCGACCCCGCGAATCCCTACGCGCCTGCACGGGCCGAATTGAACGAGGGCCCACCGGAAGCATCCAGGCCATCCTTCGCGGATCGAACTTCCGTCTGGCTAGGGATCGCGGGTGCCACGGCCACAGTGACCTCGCTCGCGCTTGCCGCGATGGTTCGCAGAGGGCTGGCGCAATCACGCAAGCCGATTCTCATTGCGAGCGGCATTCTTGTCGAGGTGGCGCTGCTTGCCCACGCCGTGGGAATCGGCGTGGTTTTCGCCGCTCCCCGCGGTTCTCGCGCGCGCGGCTTGGTGGTGAATGGGTTGGCCCTGGGATTCTTGGTGGCCTTCTTTGTCGCGGCGTTCGTCAAGAAGCACCTCGTCCACTTTCCCTAGCAGAGAGGAGCATTTCATGAATACTGCTTGCAGCGCCTGCGGGACCCAGCTGGCCCTGGCCGACGTGATCTACGACGAGCAAGGCAACGTGCACTGCCAAGGCTGCCTGTCGCTAGCGCAGACCGAAACGGCGAAGAAGCAGTCCGCGTCCCGCGTGCTCAGCGTCGCCTACAGCGGGCCGGTGATCGGCCTGGTCAGCTTCGTGTTCAATCCCTGGGGCCTGCTCTCCGTCGCAGCCATCGGCAACGGCATCTATGTCCTGCGCTCACTGAAAGAATCGGACACCGCACAGAAAATTGGCAGCAAGGCTGAGAAAGCCAAGGTCGGAGCTATCGCCGGGATCGTGCTTGGCGCTATCAGCGGACTACTTTTCGGGCTGTCGTTCTTCACCAAACTTCTGCACTGACGGCTCTTGGGTGGAACGCTACACCTCGCTCGCGCTTGCGCTCGCGCCGTCGGGGCGACTTTCCTCGCCCTTGCCGGAGCGGATTCTTGTGCGGATGTCGTGGCGCAACTCACGTCCGGGTTTGGGCGCCAGCAACAGTGCCACGCCAGCCGAGCTACGTACGAGGACCTTCCACACTTTCACGTACGCAACAGCGCCAACGCTGGAATCATGGGGGAATCTCCCCGACGGGATGGCTGGCTTGCTGACCAAGGCAGCGGTCGCAGGACATCTCTCGGTTCGCCGCAAGACGCGCCGCCCTCGCCTGCTCCCGGGCCGCTGATTACGGCCCAGTACTCGACCGCACCGATGTCGGGTGCGCTGGCCTCCGACGCCTGCAAGTCAAGACCAACAGCGCTAGTCCCAGAGCCATGTCCATGATTGTGCGGTTCTTCGACGTGGCTCCGCCCAGAGCGCAGCCACATCCACCAGAGGACCACAAAAGGAAGAGGTTATGCGCACAACTCGATTTATCCTGGCGGCGCTGTTTGCCGC
>JADGRD010000292.1 GCA_017881285.1 Pseudomonadota bacterium
GCAGCCGATGTCGCCCGCCACGATGCAGTCGAGCTCGTGCAGAATCCAGAAGACGTTGCGGTGGGGACAACCGGGGCATAGCTCGGGCGGCTTGCCGGCGGCGGGCGCGGTCTCGGGCGAGGTGTCGTCCGCGACGATGCGCCGGACGCGGTCCACGTCGAGCTCGCCGAAGCGATACATCTCGGGCTTATTCTCGACCGGCAGGCCCGCGGCGCTCGCGGCTTCATAGAGGAAGGGGTCGCCTTCCTCGACGACGAGACAGCGTTTCACGGAGGCGGCGAAGCGGCGCATGGTCTCGACGGGAAACGGGTACGTGAGCCCGAGCTTGAGCACCCGCGCGCCAGGGACGGCCTCGCGCACGTGCTGATAACTGATGCCCGAGGTGATGATGCCCAGGTTGGCGTCGCCGTTGACGGTTTGATGGGGGCCCTGGTCGTCGTTCCAGCCGGCGATCTGGGTCAACTTCGTGCGCAATCGCTTGTGGGCCGGGCGCGCGTAGGCGGGAATCATCACGCGGCCGGGGACATCGCGCACGAACTCGACCGGCGGCGCGGGCGGAACCGGATAGTCGGGGATCTGGAGCACGGTCGCGGAGTGGCACACGCGCGTGGTCATGCGCAGGAGCACCGGCACGTGCCAGCGCTCGGACAACGTGATGGCGAGCAGGGTGAAATCGTAGGCTTCTTGCGAGTCGGCTGGTTCCAGCATGGGGACACCCGCGGCCGCGGCGTAGCGGCGGTTGTCCTGCTCGTTCTGACTGGAGGCCATGCCCGGATCGTCGGCCGACACGATCACCAGTGCACCGGTCACCCCGGTGTAGGCCACCGTGAAGAGCGGATCCGCCGCCACATTGAGCCCGACGTGCTTCATGGTGACCAGGGCGCGCGCGCCAGCGAACGCCGCGCCGATGCCGACCTCGAGCGCGACCTTCTCGTTGGGCGCCCACTGCGCCGGGCCGCCCAGGGCAGCGAAGGTCTCCAGGATCTCCGTCGAGGGGGTTCCCGGATAGCCGGTGCCGAGCTTGACCCCGGCGGCAAGCGCGGCCAGGGCCACGGCCTCGTTGCCACTGCCCAACCGGCGGCCGACTACTTGTTGTTGCGACATGGAGCTGCTACCTCGCAGTCGGGAACTTGGCCTAGCCCAGCCGCGGTGACAAGAGGATTTGCCGGGCTCCGCGCTCGCGGCCTCCCGGCGGGGACGGACCCGGTTCCAGGCCATGTCGGAGAGATAGCGCATGGACGCGTCGCTGTTGGTGGCTGGCGGTACCCGCACCCAACTGTCGAAAACCTAACAGCGGCTGACGTACCCCCGGTGTAGATCCCGCCGCCGACCGCGCTTCTCTGGGTGGCCTCTTGCTTGCAACCGCGTAAGCGACATGCGTGGCTCTCTCGCTGGACATTCGGTCGTCGCTTCACTCGTCGTTGCGCTCGCCACCGTGGGGAGCCCGCGCTTGTCGGTCGCGCGCGAGCCCACACCCGCCGACATCTTCGGCGTGGACATCGGAACGCCCTTGCCCGTGCTCAGCGCCTTCGCGAAGGCATCCCTGTCCTGCCGCGAGTTCGGCACGCCCACCCATGCCCTGGCTTGCCAGGGGGGGCTGGGAAAAGCGGCTGGCTTCGTTCCCGACAGCACGACCTTCTGGACGACCGACGGCCGCGTGTCGAGGATCTTCGAGCTGTCGGATCTAGGAAGCCGCGATTACGCGGAATGTGTGGATGCCTTCAAGCGCCGCGTCTCCCAAGTCGAGTCCGCTCTCGGCCGCTCGCCCGTGGTGCCAGCCGAGGAGCCACCCTGGGCCAAGGGAATGGACGACGGGATGAGGCTCTTCCAGCTTGGGCAGGGACGGCTCGGGCTCAAGGCGATCTGGCGTTTCCAGCGTCGCGAGATTGGCGTGGCTTTGCGGGCAAACAAGGGCACGCCGGTGCTCGTCGTCGGGCTCGAACCGAGCTCGACGATCGCGTGTGATTCACAAAGCGTGGCTGCCATGCTGATGGACCTCTTTCCCCCTGCGCCACCCGCGGTTCGCGCCCAGGCCGCCGAGGACCTGGCCACCTGCAAGGTCACTGGCGCGGCGGGAGCCCTGGCCGCGGCGGCAGGCACCGGCCAGGAGAAGGAAGTCCGGGTCGAGGCCGTGCGTGCCCTGGGCGAGATCGGCCCGACGGGGCTGCCCCACCTGGAGGCGATCGCGCGCGATTCAAAACAGGGCGAGGCCGCGATCGAAGCGCGGGCCGTGCTCGCCAAACCCAAGGCAACCGCCGGCGATGGCCGGAACGCACGCCTTGCGGTAACCCCGGTAGAAGAGAGCGCCCCCATCAAAGCTCCAGCGTCTGTCGCCGCGCCCCCACGGATAGCCCTGCCCAAGGCGCAAGCGCCTGTGGCCGCGCCGGTTGTCGCGCGCCCAGCCGTAGCCGCGGTCGCCGTGAAACCCGTCGAGAAGCCGGCGGCGGCCGTGACAGCGCCGGTGCCGCCTCCCCATCTTCCTGCCGCCCCCGCGCCGGCGGCCGTAACCGCCACGACGTACGAGAAGATCCCCACGCCCGCAAGCCCGGTGGTCGAGTCGGACAAGGAGACGCCGCCGTCCGAATCCTCGCCCGCATCGGAATCCCCCGAGTCCAAGGAACCACCGGCGCCCAAAACCCCACCCGATGGCACCGTGCTGGCGCTCACGACCTCGCTGGTGGCCGGTGGCGTGTGGGGCGGTGGCCTGTCCCTGCTCGCGCAGCAGAGCAGCCCGGGCGTGTTGTTGCTGGTCGGCTCGGCCGGCGCGGTCATTGGCGGTGGCACGGCCTGGGGCTTGACCCATTTCGGGGTGCGTCCGTCGCCGTCGCAGGCCCTGTGGTTCACCAACAGCACGGCCTGGGGCACTTTGGCCGGGCTCATGACCTGGGCCGGCACCGGCTCGGACAACGTCAAGTTGAAGTGGGGATTGCTGGTCGGCGGCGAATCCCTCGGCATGGGCATGGGCGTGCTCGGCGCGCGCCAATGGGATTGGACCCCATCGCAGATTCTCTTCGCCAATAGTCTCGTGCTTGGGGCTGGGTTCGCCGGCGGGGGCGGGCACCTGCTCGCGCACCCCGGGGAGCCGTTCCAGGTCACGCCACTCATCGGCTATGGAACCGCGCCCGCCATGGTCGCCGCTGGGCTGCTCAGTCGCTATGTCAATGTGTCGAGAAACGACCTGCACTTGCTCGCCGCTTCCGCGGCCGCCGGCGCCTGGTCGGGGGGCCTGCTGGCCTACGGCCTGGACACGGACCCGGCCACGCGCAACGATCGCCTCGCCGGCGGGTTCCTGGCGGGGATGGGCGCGGGCTATCTGGGCGCGGCCCTGGCCTCGCCGTTCGTAGAGGTTTCGCCCCGCCGGACCTGGTTGTCCGGAGCGGGGATGCTCGCGGGCAACCTCATCGGCATGGGCTCGTACATGATGGCCGAACCCGACGATCTCACGCGGCGGCCACTCTTGGCCGGCGTTGGCGGACTCGGACTGGGCGTCGGGACGTTCCTTGCCTATCCGTACCTTCGTCTCGGCGACCAGGCGGCGGCGATGAGCCTGGTTGGCGCCGCGTACGGGGCGGGCACCTGGGGACTGGCCATGGCTACCTCGAAGGATGGCTCCACTCCCCGCCTCCAGGGCGGGGTGCTGGCTCTCGGCACGGCAGGCGGCATCGCCGGGCTTCTGGCCTCGGGTTCCTTCTATCCTGGGGTTGGCGACTATCCAGTGACCCTGGCCAGCGCCGCCCTCGGCGCCACGGCCGGGATCGGCGTGGGCAAGCTCGGCACCGACGCCACGGGCACGGGCGAGCTGGTGGGCAGCCTCGCGGGTTCGGCGATTGGCTTGGCTGCCGGCGCCGCCTTCTCGCACTACGCGCAATTGCGCGCTCCCGACCTCGGCGCAGGCTTCCTCGGCGCGGGTTACGGCACCCTGGTCGGCGCCCTGGCGCCCTCGCTGCTCGATGCCGACTGGGGTGGCTGGCAGCGCAACAATCAGGGCGGCCTGTTGCTCGGTCTGCCGGCCGGCGCTTTCGCAGGGGCGGCCCTCTCGCACCTGACCAACGCGAGCGGCACCAGCGTCGGCGTGGCGTCCGTCGGCTCTGCGCTGGGACTCGGCATGGGGTTCGGTACGGGCTTGCTCTGGCCGGAGAGCTACTCGCAGCCCGCGCGCATCGGCGCGGTGGCGGGCGTTTCCGCCGGCCTCGCGGCCACGCTCCTCCTCGAGCACCCGTTGCGCCTGCACGAGGGGCTCGGCGATGCGGCGGTTGGCCTCGGCACGGTCGGGGCGGGCATCGGTATCGCGGAAGGCATCTTGCTCGCCGGTCTCGTCGATCCCTCGGGTCAGGTGTCGCAGCTTTCGTCGCGGCAGATCGAGGGCGGCGTGCTTCTCGGCGGCTCGGCCGGGATCGCCTCGGGCCTGCTGCTGTCGAAGTACTTCACGCCGGGGTCGCGGGATCTGGCGGTGACGGTCGGGGGCACGGTGTCAGGCGGGCTCTTCGGCCGCGGGCTGATGATGACGGTGACTGCAAACGACGGTCGCGGCGACACCGCCGGAACCATGGCCTTTGCGCTCGTCGGTGCTACCGCGTTCGCGCTCGTCGAGCATCGCTCGCCGCTCACCAACCTCGACTTCGCGGCGGGCGCGGCGGGCATGGCCTACGGCGGCCTGGTCGGGGCGCTGGCACCCACGCTGGCGGACGCAGAGTGGGGCGGTTGGCGGCGCAGCACCGAGGGGGGCTTGCTGCTCGGCCTGGGTGGCGGCGCGATGGCCGCGGCCACCTTGAGCCACGTCACCGGGCCCTCGCCCGCAACCCTCGCGATCAGCTCCACCGGCGGTCTTCTGGGCCTGGGCATGGGCGTCGGCACGGGCCTCCTCTGGCCCGAGAGCTACTCGCAGCCGAGTCGCATCGGCGCGGTGGCCGGTGTCTCCGCCGGCCTTGCCGCCTCGCTCTTGCTCGAACATCCGCTGCGCCTACACGAAGGGCTCGGCGACGCGGCGCCGGGCATGGCCGCGGTGGGCGCGGGCATCGGCATCGCGGAGGGCATCTTGCTGGCCGGTCTTGTCGATCCCTCGGGCGAGGTCGCGCAGACATCGAGCCGGCAACGCGCGGGCGGCGTGCTCCTCGGTGGCTCGGCCGGGCTCGCCTCGGGCCTGGTGCTGTCGAAGTACTTCGCGCCGGGGCCGCGGAACCTGGCGGTGACGGTCGGCGGCGGCGTCTTGGGCGGACTCTTCGGCCGCGGGCTGGCGATGACGGCCAGCTCGAGCGAAGGGCGCGGCGATTCGGCCGGAACCATGGCCGGCACGCTCGCCGGCGCGACCGCGTTCGCACTCGTCGAACACCGCTCGCCACTGACCGACATCGACCTCGTGGCGAGCGCGGCGGGCATGGCGTACGGCGGACTGGTGGGGGCGCTGGCGCCCACCCTGGCGGA
>JADGRD010000293.1 GCA_017881285.1 Pseudomonadota bacterium
GTTGCGACGACAATGTGCTAGGACTTTTCACCGAGCTCAAGCACATCGCGGCCGCAACCATTCAAGTTGTTCACACCGGTTCGAGCCTCCAAGTCCGCGAGGCGCAGAAAATTCTCAACCAGACCCGCAAGGCGATCTATCGCCTGCTCGCCGCCGATGCGCCCGAAGACAGCGACGAATAGATAGCGACGAATAGACAGCGACGAGTAGGCAGCAGCGCAACGACAATCCACCAACTGGTAGACCATGACACACATCGTTTCCGTACAGCAGGTATTCAAGAACTACACCCTTGGCACCTTCGTGGTGCCTGCACTACGCGGGGTTTCGCTCGACGTGGAGGAGGGCGAATTTCTCGCCATTGCGGGCCCTTCGGGCAGTGGTAAAACCACGCTGCTCAATCTCATCGGCTGCGTGGATACGCCCACGAAGGGCCTCGTGCGCATCGCGGGCAACGCGACCGAGACCATGTCCGAGCGCCAGCTCACACGGCTGCGCCTGCACACCATCGGGTTTATCTTCCAAAGCTTCAATTTGGTGCCGGTGCTAAGCGTTTTCCAGAACATTGAGCTGCCTCTGCTCCTGCAGCGTTCGGCCACCACGAAAGAGCGGCGCGCGCGTGTGGAGGCTTTGCTTGATCGGGTGGGTATTCGCGAATACGCCAGCCATCGGCCGAGCGAGCTGTCCGGCGGTCAGCGCCAGCGCGTGGCCATCGCGCGCGCGCTTGTGACCCGGCCCAAGCTCGTGCTCGCCGACGAGCCCACGGCGAACCTAGACTCGGTTACGGGTACCAACATTCTCGATCTGATGAAAGAGCTGAACCGCACCGAGAAGACAACCTTCATCTTTTCCACCCACGATGCCCGCGTGTGGTCCTACGCCAGCTCGGTGGTGCGCCTGGCCGACGGACAGATCGTCGACCGGGTCACCGCCGAGGAGGCCGTGCGCGCGGGCGGCGTGCCCGGCCAGCCGAGCCCGAGGGCGACCTAGATGCGCGGCTACCTCGATACCCTGAAGGTGATCGTCGTGATTGCCTTCCGCAATCTGTTCGCGAGCCGGCTCAAGACGCTCATCGTGGGCGGCATCATCCTCTTCGGTTCGATGCTGGTGGTGGTCGGGACCGCGCTGGTGGACAGCGTGGACGCCTCGATGAGCCGCAGCATCATCGGCTCGGTGACCGGTCACATCCAGGTGTACAACGCGAAGTCGGCGGACGAGTTGGCGGTGATGGGCAACTTCCAGATGGAAGGGGCGGATCTCGAGCAGATCGACGATTTCAAGACCATGCGCGAAGCCCTGCTCAAGGTGCCCAACGTGAAGACGGTGGTGCCCATGGGTCTGTCGGGCGCCATGGTGCCGGCGGGAAACTCGGTGGACGTGGTGCTGGAGAAGCTGCGCGACCTGGTTCGCCGCCAGCAAGCGGGCGAGGACGTCAAGGCCGCCATCCCGTCGCAGAAGGATCACGTCCGGCAGATCGTGGCCGTGCTGGCCACCGACATGGCCAACGTCGGCAAGGTCCTCAATGACAAAGCCGTGGCGCCCGAGGAGCGGGCCGCTATCGCGCGCGCGACGGCACCAGATTTCTGGGACGAATTCGACCAGGATCCCCTGGGCACGCTGGAGTTTCTCGAGAACCGCATCGCGCCCCTGGCCAGCGACGCGGACATGCTTTTCCTGCGCTACGTGGGAACCGACCCGGCCGCCTTCGCCAAGTCGTTCGACCGCATGAAGATCGTCGACGGCACCACGATTCCGCCGGGGCGGCGCGGCTTCCTCTTCTCCAAGTGGATGTACGAAGGGCAGGTGAAGCTCAAGACCGCGCACCGGCTCGACGTGATCCACGACGCCATCCTCAAGCGCGACAAGGCCATCGCCACCGATCCCGATCTCCAGCGCCTGGTCAAGCAGAACGCCACCGAGGTGAAGGAGATCATGCTTCAGCTCGACAGCCAGCAGACCGACGCGTTCCGCGCCAAGCTGCAAAAGGAGCTGGCGAGCCAGGAGAGCGACGTGAGCAAGCTGCTGGCGGAGTTCTTCCGTGTCGACGACGGCAACATCATTCGCCGCTACAAGTTCTTCTACGACGAGCTGGCGCCGTCGCTTACCCTGTACCGCGTGCGGGTCGGTGACACCCTCACCATCAAGGCCTTCACGAAGAGCGGCTACGTGCAGTCGCGCAACCTGCGCGTGTACGGCACCTTCACCTTCGAGGGGCTGGAGGATTCGCACCTGGCGGGCAACCTCAACCTGATGGACATGGTGTCCTTCCGCGAGCTCTACGGCTTCGCGACGCCCGAGCGCGACCGCGAGATCCAGGCGATCAAGGCCGCGGCGGGGCTCAAGGAGATCGATCGCGACCACGCCGAGGCCGAGCTGTTCGGCGCCCAGCCGAGCGAACCCGAGTCACCCGCGGCGGTGGCGACCGTCGACGACGCCGACGCCGTGCTGCGCGGGCTGGCGGGCAAGCACAGGCGCGAGCGGCGCGAAGACCAGGCCTACGATCCGGCGCAGCTCGAGCAGGGCGTGGTGCTCAATGCCGCGGTCATCGTGCGGGATCCGCGCCGGATCCCGCAGACCATGCGGGACATCGAGGCCGCGGGGACCCGGGCCGGGCTGACCTTGAAGGCCATCGACTGGCAGAAGGCCTCCGGCCTGGTCGGGCAGTTCGTCACCATGATTCGCTACGTGCTCTACATCTCGGTCCTCATCATCTTCGCGGTGGCCCTGGTGGTCATCAACAACGCGCTGGTCATGACCACGCTGGAGCGCATCGCCGAGATCGGGACCTTGCGCGCCGTCGGGGCCCAGCGCCGGTTCCTACTCGGCATGCTGCTCGTCGAGGCGCTCGCGGTGGGCGGCTTGTTCGGCGGTATCGGCTCCGCGCTGGGGGCCGGCATCGTGGCGGTCCTGCGCATCGTCGGCATTCCCGCGGTCAACGACATCTTCTACTTCTTCTTCTCCGGCCCGCGGTTGCACCCCGGACTGTCGGTGGCCAACCTGGCCATCGCGCTCGCCATCGTGCTGGTGGTCAGCGGCGCCTCCAGCATCTATCCCGGCCTCATCGCCATGCGGGTCAGCCCGCGCCAGGCCATGCAATCCGACGAGTGACGACCATGACCAATCTGATTCTCGATTTTCGCATCGCCCTGCGCAGCCTGTTCCAGCACCGGCGCCGCACCTTCTTCCTGGTGGCCGCCATCGCGGGGGTGACCGGGCTGCTGGTCCTGCTCAACGCGCTTTCCACCGGCGTCAGCGAGACCATGATTCGCGCCGCGACGACCCTGTCGAGCGGTCACGTCAACGTGGGCGGGTTCTTCAAGGTGACGTCGAGCCAGTCGGGGCCGGTGGTGACGGAGTTCGCCAAGGTGGCGAAGGTCGTGGAAGCGAACGTGCCCGAGCTGGAGCACTGGGTGCATCGCGGCCGGGGCTGGGCCAAGATCATCGCGGATTCCGGTTCGACCCAGGCCGGCGTGACCGGCATCGACATCAAGAACGAGCCGGACTTCAAGCGGGTGATCAGCGTGGTCAGCGGCCGCATCGACGATCTGGCCGAGCGCAATACCATCATGCTGTTCGAGTCGCAGGTCGAGCGCCTCAAGGTGAAGGTGGGCGACGCCGTCACGCTCTCGGCCCAGACCAACCGCGGGGCCGCCAACACCGTCGACTGCCGAGTCGTCGCCATCGCCAAGGACATGGGGCTGATGAGCAAGTTCGGCACCTTCGTGCCCATCGAGACCACGCGCGGGCTGTACCAGCTGCGCCCGGACACCACCGGCGTGATCCAGCTGTACCTGAAGCCGCAGTTCGTCTCCGAGTCGGCGGCGGTCGCCGGACGCCTGCGCATCGCCCTGGAACGCGCCGGCTACGCCTTGATGGATTCCGATGCCAGTCCCTTCTGGATGAAGTTCCAGACGGTCAATCGCGAGGATTGGACCGGCCAGAAGCTGGACGTGACCACTTGGGAGGACGAGGTTTCGTTCTTGACCTGGACCCTCAAGGTCATCAGCGTGCTCAAGGTGGTGCTGCTGACCATCCTCATCGCCATCGTCATCACGGGGATCATGAACACCATGTGGATCGCCATTCGCGAGCGCACGCGCGAGATCGGCACCCTGCGCGCCATCGGCATGCAGCGGGGCGGGGTGTTGCGCATGTTCCTCTTCGAGTCCTTTCAGATGGGCCTGCTCGGCACCCTGGCGGGCGCGCTGGCGGGAACCGCGATCGCGCTCGCGGTGAACGCGGCCAGGATCCAGGTGCCCCTGTCGGTGCAGCTCTTCTTGATGTCGGACCGGCTGCACCTCTCGATCCATGTTTCCGCCTTGACCCAGGCGGTGGTGATGATCACCGGCATCACGACGTTGGCCGCGCTCTATCCCTCCTACCGCGCGGCCCGTCTGCCACCGGTGTCGGCCATGTCGCATTTCGGTTAGACGAAGGAGTCGTTCATGTCGAGCAGTCGTATCGGTTACCTGGTCCTGGCCCTGCTGCCCCTGTTCGCGCTGCCGAAGGCGGCACACGCGGCGAGCAAGCAGGAAATGGTCGATCTCCTGAAGGCCGTCGACGACCGGCAACGCAACCAGGGCGACTGGCGCTCCCTCATCTACATGGAGCAGAAGGAGAAAGGCAAGGTCGACGTGGCCTACGAGGCGCTGGTCTTCCGGCGCAGCCAGGATCAGAAGTTCATCATCCTCTTCACCCAGCCCAAAGCCTCGCAGGGGCAGGGCTACCTGCGCATCGACAAGAACCTCTGGTTTTACGACCCGTCGGTGGGCAAGTGGGAACGGCGTACCGAGCGCGAGCGCATCGGCGGCACCAACTCGCGGCGTTCGGACTTCGACGAATCGCGCCTGGCCGAGGAATACGATCCCGAGGACAACGGCGAGGCCAAGCTGGGCGCGTACACGGCGCAGGTGATGACCTTGAAGGGAAAACCGAACATTGATCTCGCCTTCCCCGTCATCAAACTCTGGGTCGACAAGACGACCAAGAACGTGCTCAAGCGCCAGGAGTTCGCGCTGTCGGGGCGCCTCCTGCGCACCTCGTACTACCCGAAGTGGAAGAAGGCCTACAGCGAGTCGAAGAAGATGGACGTGTGGTACCCGGAGGAAATGCGCTTCTACGACGAGGTCGAGAAGGCGAACTCGACGCTGATTCTGATCAAAAGCGTGGACATGAAGCCGCTCGAAGCGAACCTGTTCACCAAGGCCTGGCTGGAGAGCAAGAGCCGATGAAGAAATGGGCTTGGGCGGTGGGGTTGCTGCTGGTCGTGGGGAGGGTGCAGGCGCAAGACCGGCCGGTGGAGGATGAGATGTTCGGAGGAGGGGGCGAGGCGACTACGGCCACGGCCACGACCCCCCCTACGGGGACTTCGGGACCTACACCACCCCTGCCACCCCCGCTCGCTTCGCTCGCGCCCTCG
>JADGRD010000014.1 GCA_017881285.1 Pseudomonadota bacterium
GGGCGCCATCCTCCTGGGTACCGGTGGGGACAACAGCAACGGCGCGCAAGGGAACTTCTTCGAAGGGGTCATGACCGCCCATTACTCGACGGATGCGGCCGACGACGCCGTACAGGCCAACATCGTCTCTGTATATGGGCAGTAACGCACGTCCAGGCCCACGTGAAGCGCGAAAATGGCGCCGTTGCCGGTGTGCTGTTGCTCGCCTTCCACGAAGCTGTCAGGAGATTCCCATTTGGGATTGCAGAGGGCTACAGGGAGTTGATGCCCGGTAGCGACCCGTCGGCATTGCGCGGTGCCGCGATCATCTTGGCGGCGGTGGCGCTGCCCGGAGCCGTGGTGCCTACACCGGAGATGCTCTTGACATTCGTCCCATTGCTCCAGGCTGCGCACGTGCCGGTGCATGTCATGGCAGCGGGATTGCTGTTGTTGGTGAAACCGCAGTTGCTGCTGGCATAGTTGTTGTCCGTAGCGTAAAGGTCCTTCAGGATGTGCGCGGCCGAGACGTCATTGCCCCCCAATTTGAAGCCGTTACCGTCACTGTTGCTGCCTTTGGTGGTCTTGGCCTGCGAGATGGCCCAGCAATTGTCCACGGTGATGGGAGAGTCCCAGCCGTAGAAATCGAAGCCATCATCTGCGTTATCCCAGGCGCGGCAGCCCCGGAATATATTCCCAGTGCCCCCGGAGCTCTTCTTTGCGCCGAAGCCATCCGCATTCTCCCCGCTCGTGGCCGTGTCGTTGTTCGAGTACGAATCGCAGTTGAGGATGAGATTGTTCTTTCCCGAGCCCGAGACGTCGGAGTTCACTCCGATCACGATCCCGGCGTCCTTGTTGTGGTGGGCGATGCATTGCTCGATGGTGTTGTTGTTCCCCATGACGAAGATGCCGGTGTCTCCGGCATTCGTGACCGTCAGGCCTTTGATGTGCCAATAGTTGGCTGCAACCTGGATTCCGCGGCTCTTGTCATCGACCGGCAATGCGCTGAAATCGAGAACGGGCTTCGCCCCCGCCACCGCAAACACGTTGAGTGGACCGCTGGCTGTCCCCAGCTTGCTCGACCCCAATTTCTGGGTCGCGGTGTACTTGTAGGTTCCGTCCATAACCCAAATCGTGCCACCTGCCGCATTACAGCCGACGCCAGCGGGACACAACTTGTAGCAGCCACCCTTCTTGATGGAGTTGTCGCTGTCGTCCCAGCAAACGCTGAACAGGGGAGAGTCTTGGGTGCCGGTGCCGGTATCATCATTGCCGGTAGGTGATACCCAGACCTCGAGAGCGCCGCTGGTGCTTCCCCCGATCGCGGTCGCCCCGCCCGTGCCGGTCGCCCCAGCCGTGCCGGTCGCCCCGCCCGTGCGCGCACCGCCGGTTGCGGCCGTCGTCCCGCCTGCCGCCGCGCCGCCCGATCCCGTGGTGGTCCCACCGGTGGCGGTGGTTCTGCCACCCGAGGCCGTGGTCGTGCCACCGTTCGCAGTCGTCGTCCCGCCCGAAGCGGAGGACGTCCCGCCGCTTCCGGTCGTCCCACCGGTTCGCGCTCCACCCGAGGCGGTCGTGGTCCCGCCCGACGCGGTCGTCGTCCCGCCTGAGGCGGGGGTGGTTCCGCCCGAGCCGGTCGTGGCACCGCCCGAACCGGTCATGGTCCCGCCCGAGCCGGTCGTGGCGCCGCCCGAGCCTCCGGCGATTCCGCCTGAGGCGGGGGTGGTTCCGCCCGACGCCGTTGTCGTCCCGCCCGTCTTGGCGCCGCCCGTGCCACCCGAGCTTGCGGTTTGACTGCCGCATGCTGGAACCAGGATGGGAACAACGCAGAGCAACGCGGAAATCAGAAACCTTCTCGACATGGTAATTCCCCCGGATGTTTGTTTGGGCGGTTTGCAGTGGCGGTGGCGAGACCGCGCGAATGTGGCTCAAATTTTCGCGGCCGCCGCGCCGCGACGCGAGGAGCGGGCTGCTATGCGTGTGAGCCGAAATGAGCCTGGCCATCCACTGCCGCCAACAACAAGTCTCACCAAGCAACGCAGCAATCGCCGCTCTGGAGCCGAACATGAAAAAGACCCGGATTCTGCTTTCTCTCCTCTTCCCAATCACGCTGGCCATCGGGGCTTGCACCAGCGGAGGCGCAGCCGGGGGCAGCGGCAGCGGTGGCCATTCGTCGAGCAGCGGTGGTAGCCAGCAGAGTGGCGGAACCGGCGGCGGCAGCGGCGGGGCAGGCTCGGGTGGTGCGGCGAGCAGCGGCGGCGTGGTCAGCAGCGGCGGCGCGACCGGATCCGGAGGCGCTTCGTCCAGCGGGGGAACGGTGAGCACCGGTGGCGTGACGAGTGGCGGCGGCAGCGCGGGCAGTGGCGGCGTGTCGAGCAGCGGCGGTGCACGCACCGGTGGCGCGACGGGGACCGGCGGCGTGACGAGCAGCGCTGGCGGGTCGAGCAGCGGCGGCGCAACTGGCACGGGCGGGGCGAACACCACCGGCGGCGCGCGTACGGGCGGCGCGACCGGGACCGGCGGCAGCAATTCGGCCGGTGGCGCAACCGGCAAGGGTGGGGCCAGCTCGACCGGCGGTGCGACCGGGACCGGCGGGGTCAGCTCGATCGGCGGCAGCACGGGAACCAGCGTGACCGTGTCACCCACGTGCAAGATCCCGACCTGGCCTTCCCCCACGGGCTCCACGGTCACCATCAGCGGCACCAAGTCGGTGACCGACTACGACGGCAAGGGCGCCTTGCACGAGGGCACCCTCAACGACTGTTCGATCGGCGACCAGGACAGCACGAATGCGATCATCGAGGTGGCCAACGGTGGCTCGGTCAAGAACGTGATCTTCGGCAAGAAGGTCGGCGATGGCATCCATTGCCTGGGAAGCTGCACCATCGACAACGTCTGGTTCCCGTACATCTGTGACGACGCGGTCACGATCAACAAGGATGGCGCCGGCTCGGGCGCCTCGACCATCTCGAACAGCGGCTTCAAGGGCGCGCGCGACAAGACCATCCAGCACAACGGTGGCGACAGCACGCTCAACATCAGCAACGTCTACGTCGAGGTGGCCGGCAAGCTCTACCGCTCGTGCGGGGAGGGCGGCGGGTGCACGACCAGCGCGAAGCACACCATCAACATCTCGAACGTCGTCGCCATCGGGGTCAACCAAGTCGCCGGGGTCAGCGAGAACGACAAGGTGACCCTGTCGAACATCTGCACCTTCCGCACCCCGACCCTTTGCAACACCTACGAGGTGGGCAGCGACAACGATTCCACCAAGGCCTCCAATGGCACCGGCGAAGGGCCCGGTCCCAATTGCAGCTACAAGCCGTCCGACGTCCATGCCCTCGTGGACCGGGTGGGCGGCGCCACGCTCACCACCGACGTCATGTGCCCAGGACCGAACTCGTCCAAGAGCGGCGATACGGCGACCGCCTGCATCACGGGCTTCGAGACCTGCCTCAAGACATGTGCCCCCGGCATGTACGGATTCAAACAGCTCACGTGCACCGGCGGCAAATACACCTCCCCTGACACCGGCGGCTGCGCCTTGGTGACGACGGCAGCGGACAGCGCGGCGGCCACGAATCTGGCGGGCAGCCGCGCCGCCACCGCCACCTCGAGCGTGACCAAGAACAATTCCTGCACGACCCAGTGGGCGTTGGGCGTGGACAGCTCGAAAGCGACGAACACCTGTGCGTGCGTCGAGAAGCCCGGCTACTACCAGCAATCGAGCGGGTACGCGCAGCCGGTGAGCTGGATGGTGTGGGACTGCCAATCTCAATGGTGGTAGCCATCCGAGGCCAGATACCCAGGCGGCAAACGTGGATTCGCCAGGTGCGGCCGCGCCCGATGCGTAGACACTCGCTACTGCGAAGCCAGGAGAAAATAGACCCATGAGCAATCGATCTCGCCACGACCTGTTCCTCGCGCTCTTCGCGCTCCCCATGTTGGTGTGCGGGGCCTGCAGCTCGAAGTCATCGACGCCCACGACCGGCAATGACGCAGGTGCCGACAGCCCGAGCGGACAAGACGCCGGCCCCGAGACCCCAGCGGACGCATCCCCGAAGCCGGACACCGCCATCACGCCAGACGCCGCCGATGCAGGCGCCGGGTCCGCCGACGAGGTCGGCGAGGTCGGCGAAGTCGGATCCTCCGGCGCCTTCGTCTATTTCGTCAAACAGGCAAATGGCGTCACCAGCGCGACGTCGGCGAACGGAAGCATCACGGTGAACAGCGCGTATAGTTCGTCGGGGAATGCGTTCAAGTACGTGTCGCCCAACTACTATGGAACGAGTAGCAATGGCTTCATCGTCTTCCCCACGACCATGACCGGCGACTTCAGCATCTCCGCGGAGATCACGGTCACCACGCAAAACAAGGCCAACAATGCCTGCGGCATCGGCCTGGGCCTCACCACGGGATTCAACCCGACCGACACCTACGCGTACGTCCTTATGCGCAATAGCAACAACTCCACGAACGGCTACTACGTCAATGGCGCGGGAACCCTTTCCGCGGGCGCGCCCAACGTTCCGTTTACGAACGGAACGCCCCTGGCGCTGACCTTCAGCCGCACCGGCAAGAACATCTCGTACGGAGCGGGGCCGGTGGGCGGGACCGTCACCTCGAACACCGTCGCGACCAGTACATTCACCGATGGGACGAACGTCTATGGCAATGGTGCCGTCTATCCCGCCATCTCCTTCAACAACGTGGTCGCCACCATTTCCAAACTGGTCATCAAGGATGCCGACGGCAAGACCGTCTTCGATTCGGCGACCGGCACCCTGGTCACCTATGTCCCCGCGGTGCTGGTGCTTTCAAGCAGCACCGTCAGCATGAGCCAGGGTGCATCGGCCACCGTGACGGCGACCGCCAGCGCCATCGGCGGCGCGGTGTCCGGCGTGACCGCGGTTTCGAGCGATCCAACCATCGCCAGCGTGAGCGTTGCCAACGGCGCGACGAATTCGACGCTTACCATCGCCGGACTCAAGGGCGGCGTCACGACGGTCACCGTCACCAACACGAACGACACCAGCACGGTAACCAACACCAAGACAATCCTCGTCGCCGTGAACGACTACGCCACCAGCGACGGCTACGGAGCTCTGCCTGCCTACCCCGTACCCGGGACGACCAGCGCCTTCGCGGACGGAGAATTCGCGCTGACCTTCGACACCGCCCCGACCCTCAACCCGGGCGGGAGCGTCAAGATCCTCAAGCTGTCGGACGGCAGCGAGGTGGACAGCATTGGGTTTGCCGATGAAACCCAGACCTTGGGAACGACCGTCATCAAAGTGGGCTCGCAGCTCGTCCGCGTCGACGGCAACACGGTCTATTTCACGCCCCACATCGGGAAGATCGCCTATGGCGCCGACTACTACGTGGTGGTTCCGACCACCGCCATCACCGGCAGCCTCAACGGCGTTCCTTTCAACGGTTTCTCGAACCTCAACACCGTCGCCACTTGGAGATTCACGACCCAGGCCGCACCCACGCTGGACGTCACCAATATCACGGTGGATGGCGCGCAAACCAGCACGGCGAATTTCCGCACGCTAGGGGCGGCGCTCAACATGATCGCCGCCGGTGCTCCCCCCCCGGCGAATGTCACCATCAACGTGGCCGCGGGAACCTACCGCGAGCTTCTCCGCTACACGGGTCCGGGTGGCACCACGCAGCAGACGATCACCATCCTGGGTCCACCGGGGAACCGGCAGGGTGACACCTGCGTCTTCCAGTACGCCAATGGCAACAACGTGAACGGCAGCACCCAGACCCGGGCCAGCTTCTACTTCGCCGGCGCGAACCTGGTACTCCAGAACATCACACTCAAGAACACCGGGACGCGTACGCAATATGGTCAGGCGGAAACGCTCTACTTCGCGAACGGGACGAATTACACCTTGGCGACCTACAACAGCTCGTTCAGCAGCAACCAGGACACCCTGCAGACCTCGGGCCGGAACTGGTTCTACAAGTGCTCCATCGAAGGCAACGTCGACTTCATCTGGGGCACGGCCCAGGCGGCCCTCTTCGAAGATTGCAACCTGCACTTCCTCAACGATCTCGGGGGAGGGGCGGCGTCCTACAGCCTTGTCGTGGCCCGGACCGGCAGCACGATCACCGCCAATGGCACGGTTGGAAAAGGCTACGTGGTGCTCAATTCCGCGGTCAGCGTCGATGCCAACGTAACCGCCACCTTCGGCCGCGACGCGGGCACTGGCGCCTGGTACGACCAGGTCGCGCTCATCAACGTCGCCTTCGGCGGCGCGGGTACCCTTGGCACCGGGCTGTGGAACATGGCCACCGCGCCCCTCTCGTTCGGCGATGCCAGCTACGTGGGTTGGAAGTCGGCCGGCTGCACCGGCCTCAATATTGCTTCCCTGACCACCGCGACGGGAACCTCCGCCACGATCGCCGACCAGGCGACGGAATACGACACGCGCGACCACATTCTCAATCGCGTCGTAACCATCACCTCCGGCGCGCCGTCGGGCTACGAGGCGGCCGCTACCGCGTGGGATGTGTCGGCTCTGGCGACCGCCTGGGGTGCGCCGTAGTCCGGGGAGGTGAATCGCGAGGTGACCACGAACATCACGCCATGACCTTTCCGCCGGTCGTGGGCTGAGCCGGATTTGGCCCGGGTGGCCACTGCGTCTTTCGGGATGATTGCTCTCTCGAAATACTCCATGGGAATCGGTGACCGCTTCGGTCTCGAAGGCACAGCGCAACTGCGCGCGTTTGTGGCCGCGAGGGATCGCGGCATCACCATCACGCCGGTCTGGAACAAATCCAACCGGGAACACTCCCTGATTGGCACACGGCCGGAGGATGTGCGGACCGAGGCCGATGCGGCCAGCGCGGCCAGCCGCTGGAGCCAGCCCTACTTCGTGGACGCGGACCACATCGCGCTTGCCTCCGTCGACAAGTTCTTGGGGGCCAGCGACTTCTTCACCATCGATGTGGCCGACGCGATTGGTCGGCCAGCTTCGGAGGCGTCGATCGCGAGCTATGTAGCCGACATGGGTCGCTTCCTGGGTGCTCTGCGAATTCCAGGGGTGGAAGCTCCGGTGACCGTCAGCGCGGCCGTGCTGACGGAATTCGCCAGGAAGTACCTCGCGGCTGTCGAGGAGGCCGGGCGCGTCTATCGCTATATCGCCGAGCACAAGGGCGAAGGTGGCTTTGTTACCGAGGTTTCGTTCGACGAGGCGGAAACGCCCCAATCGCCCGGCGAATTGTTCTTCATTCTGGCTGCCGCGGCTCGCGAGCAGATACCGGTGGCCACGGTCGCCCCCAAGTTCACCGGCGACTTTCTCAAGGGAATCGACTACGTCGGCGATGTCGAGCGCTTCGCGAAGGAATTCGCGGAGGACTTGGCGGTCTTGGCATTCGCCAGGCAGACTTTTGCCCTTCCCGCCGCGCTCAAGCTCAGCATTCATTCCGGCAGCGACAAATTCTCGCTCTACCCAATCATGCATCGGGCACTCATGCGGGCCAATGCTGGCGTCCATCTCAAGACCGCCGGAACGACTTGGTTGGAGGAGGTCCTCGGGCTCGCGGAAGCAGGTGGCGATGGGCTGGCCTTTGCGAAGGCACTCTATCGCGAGGCTTGTGCCCGCTATGACGAAATGGCCAAGCCCTACGCCACGGTCATCGCCATCGATCGGCGGGCGCTTCCCACCCCGAGCGAAGTGGATGGCTGGGGCAGCCGCGAATTCGTCGAAGCGCTCGAACACAACCAGCGTCGCCCCCGATTCAGCATTCACTTTCGCCAGCTCATTCACATCAGCTTTCGCGTCGCCGCCGAAAGACGGGCCGAGCTCCTTCCATTGCTGCGGGCCCACCGCGAGAAGGTCGAATCTCGCGTGAGCCACAACCTGTTCCAGCGCCACATCGAACCGCTCTTTCTCGGGGTTTCCGCGTAAGTAAGAGGAGCCGGAATGAACCCTGGGAATCCTACCGTTCGCTATGATTTTTCCGCCAAGACCATCGCGATTACCGGCGGCGGTGGCGTCCTGTGTAGCGCCATGGCCAAGGCCTTGGCGGCCTGCCACGCCAACGTGGTGATTTTGGACCGCGATCTCGCGCTGGCGGAAAAGACGGTCGCCGGATTGAATGGCACGCAGGGCAAGCACAAGGCCGTGCGCATCGACGTCCTCGAAAAGGACGCGGTGGACAAGGCGGCGGCGGCCGTCGTGGCCGAGTATGGCAGGGTCGATGGCCTCATCAACGGCGCTGGCGGGAATAGCCCCATGGCGACCACCAGCCCCCAGCGAAGCTTCTTCGACGTGCCGGCGGACGCTCTGCAATTCGTGTCGAACCTGAACTTGCTCGGCACCATCCTGCCCAGCCAGGCGTTCGGGCGGGTCATGGTGAAGCAGAAACAAGGCGTGATCCTGAACATCTCGTCGATGAACGCCTTTCGGCCCCTCACCCGCATCCCGGCCTACTCGGCGGCCAAGGCGGCGGTGAGCAACTTCACGCAATGGCTGGCGGTTCACCTCGCGCAGGAATACGCACCCGAGATCCGCGTCAACGCCATCGCGCCGGGATTCTTCCTCACGGAGCAGAATCGCTTTCTCCTCACCGACCAGGAAACCGGTGCCCTCACCGCCCGGGGCAACAAGATCATCGAACACACGCCCATGGCTAGATTCGGCACGCCCGACGATCTGGTGGGCGCGACCTTGTGGCTGCTGTCACCCGCCTCGGCCTTCGTCACCGGCATCGTGGTTCCCATCGACGGGGGCTTCTCGGCCTATAGTGGCGTCTAGCGGGAGAGGTAGCGGACATGGCATCCCAAAGTTTCGGCATCGTCGGACTCGGCGTTATGGGCGAGCGCCGGAGCCTGATGATGGTTCCGGCGGGCAAGGCCGTGCTGCAGGCCCAGCGCGATTACTTTGGCGTGCACACCTACCAGCGCGTCGACAAGGAAAGTAGGTTCCACACGCAGTGGACAGGGCACAAGGGCGAATCGGTGACCAAGGCCTAGCCATGCAACTCTTCGGACATGGCTCGACGGATCGGCGGCTCGGCGCTCAGGATGTGAAAGATATCTGCGCGGCGACCCTGGCCGAGCTGCCGCTCGACGGCAAGCGCGTGCTGGTGCTCATCCCCGATCACACGCGGCACGCGCCCATCGATCTATTCTTCCACGTCTTGAGCGATCTGTTGCAGCCGCGCGTGAAAGCGCTGGACTACCTGGTGGCGACCGGAACCCATGCGGCTATGGAGACCGAGCGCCTCTACCGCCATGTTGGCCTGACCGCCTCGGAGCACCGGCAGAAGTACCCCAAGGTTCACCTCTTCAACCACCAGCACAACAAGCTCGACGAGCTGGTTTCCCTGGGGACGTTGCCGGGCGATGAGGTCGCGCAGCTCACGCAGGGGCTGTTTTCCCAGGACATCCCGGTGACCATCAACCGAAAGGCAACCGAGTACGACCACATCCTCATCGTCTCGCCGGTGGTGCCCCACGAGGCGATGGGATTCGCGGGAGGCAACAAGTACTTCTTCCCCGGCATCGCGGGCCTCGATGTGGTCGAGAAGTTCCACTGGCTGGCCGCGGTGATCACCAATCCGGTCGTCAACGGCGTCAAGATCACGCCGACCCGCCGGGTGATCGATCGGGTCGTCCAGTTTCTGCCCACCCCGCGCACCTGCTTTGCCTTCACCATCGACGGCCAACACGAGCTGGCCTGCCTGTTCGCCGGCGCGCCGGCAGAAGCTTGGTCGCAGGCCGCGGACTATTCCGCGCGGCTCCACATCAAAGTTCTCGACAGACCGTACAAACGCGTCCTGGGACTGACCCCGTCCATCTACGAGGATTTGTGGGTGGCGGGCAAGGCCATGTACAAGCTCGAGCCTATCGTCGCCGACGGCGGAGAGCTCGTCATCCACGGCCCCCACGTCAAGGCGATATCGTTCATGCATGGCGCGGAGATCGAGCGCGTCGGCTACCACGTGCGCGACTACTTCGTGAAGCAGTGGGAGCGCTTCGCCCACGAATCGAAGCTGATTCTGGCCCACTCCACGAACGTGAAAGGCGTCGGTACATTCGAAAACGGCGTCGAACGGCCCCGCGTGACGGTGACCCTGGCCACCTCCATCCCCAAGGGGACTTGCGAGGCCATCAACCTTTCCTACCGGGACGTGGACTCGATCGACATCGCGAGCTGGAGGGCCGACCCGGATACGTTGGTGGTGGATGAGGCTGGGCAGGATCTTTACAGGCTCAAGGACGGGGCAAGCTGATATTGCCATAGGCCCTGATCCGCGAGAGAACCAACAAGGAGCGAGAATTCGACATGCGTGACGGCCTCAACATTCCTCCTGCGGGCGGCCTGGACTTCGTTTCCGTGGGCGCCCTCGTCAACCGATTGGATCCCGGCATCGTGCCCTGGCGCAAGGCCCAAAGCTGCCTCATCCACGTCAGCGGCGGGGAATTCAACGTCGCCGCCAATCTGGCCGACTGTTTCGGCCTGAACGCGGGCGTGGCCACGGCCATGGTCGACTACCCCATCGGCGACATGATCCACGAGCGGGTGCGCGCCATGGGCGTTACTCCGTTCTACAAGCGCTTCCCGCACAATGGCGTCAACGGTCCCAACATGGCCACCGTGTACAGCGATCGTGGTCAGGGCGTGCGCGCGCCGGTGGTCTTCTACAACCGCAGCAACGAGGCCGCCGCCCAGCTCAAGCCCGGCGACTTTGACTGGGCCGCGATGTTCAAGCATGGTATCCGCTGGTTCCACAGCGGCGGTATTTTCGCCGCCCTGTCCGAAACCACCGGCGAGGTCATCATCGAGGGCATGCGGGCCGCCAAGCAGGCGGGCGCCGTGTGCAGCTTCGACCTCAATTTCCGCGAGAAGCTGTGGAACATCTGGGGCGGGCAGGAGAAGGCCGCCAAGGTCATCGCGCGCATCGTGGCCAACGCCGACGTGCTGGTGGGCAACGAAGAGGATCTGCAGAAGGGCTTGGGCATCACGGGCCAGGACGTGGAGAAGAAGTCCAAACTCGACGCCAGCGCCTTCTTCGCCATGATCGACCAGGTGACGGCCAAGTTTCCGCAGGTCAAGGTCGTGGCCACCACCTTGCGCGAGGTCAGCTCGACCACCCGCCACACCTGGGGTGCGGTGGCATGGGTTGCGGGCAAGACCTATTCCTCGCCCACCTGCGAGCTCGAGGTTTTGGATCGCGTGGGCGGCGGGGACGGCTTCGCCAGCGGCTTCATCTACGGACTGCTTTCCGGTGAAGCGCCCGAGGCGGCGCTGAAACTGGGCTGGGCGCACGGCGCGCTGCTTACGACCACCCCCGGCGACACCACCATGGTCACGCTGGAGCAGGTCAAGGCCTTCGCCAAGGGCGGATCCGCGAGAATTCAGCGCTGACACCCGTGCGGGCAGGCTGGAACCCTGCATCGTCATCAACAGGTCGGGCCCAATCAATCGCCATGAAAAGCTTGAGTCAAATCAACGAAAAGCTCGGCAGGTACAGGTGGACGATCTGTGCCCTGCTCTTCTTCGCCACCACGGTCAACTACCTCGACCGACAGGTTCTCAGCCTGCTGAAGGCCGACCTGGAGATTGAATTCAACTGGAGCGATACGGACTACGCGAACATCGTGATGGTGTTCCAGTTCGTGTATGCGATTTCCATGCTGTTTGCCGGCCGGCTCATCGACTGGCTGGGCACCAAGCTGGGGTTTGCCTGGGCACTGATCGTCTGGTCCGTCGGCGCGGTCCTGCACGCGTTCGCCAGGGGAACGGGCGGCTTCATGTTCGCCCGGGCGGTGCTCGGGTTCGGCGAGGCGGGAAACTTTCCCGCCGCGATCAAGACGACCGCCGAATGGTTTCCCAAGCGCGAACGGTCGCTGGCAACGGGGATCTTCAACTCCGGCGCCAACGTGGGCGCGATCCTGGCTCCCCTGACCGTGCCGTGGATTGCGCAGCACTTCGGCTGGCAGGGCGCGTTCATCATCGTGGGTGGGATCGGTTTCCTGTGGCTCATCTTCTGGTTCTGGCTCTATGCCGCGCCAGGCAAGCAGAAGCGGCTGGGCAAGGCGGAGTTCGACTACATTCACAGCGACGCGGACGAGCAGGCCGCCGACGCGAAAGCCGCCCTTCCCAAGGCGGCCGCCTCCGACAAGACCTCCTGGTATGTCGAATGGGGAAAGCTACTGACGTATCGCCAGACATGGTCTTTTGCCTTCGGCAAGTTCATGACCGACGGCGTGTGGTGGTTCTTCCTCTTCTGGCTGCCGGCCTATCTCAAGGCGCAGTATGCGATGACGGGGACGCAGATCGCCGTGCCCATCGCCGTGCTCTACACCATGACCTGCGTCGGGAGCGTCTGCGGCGGCTGGTTCCCGATGTTCTTCATCAACCGAGGCTATGAGCCGTACGCGGGGCGCATGCGGGCCATGTTCGTCATCGCCCTGTTCCCGCTCGTGGTGCTGCTGTCCCAGCCCCTGGGCGGCACCAGCTACTGGGTGCCGGTTCTGCTCATCGGCATCGGCGCCTCCGCGCACCAAGCCTGGTCGGCCAACCTGTTCACCACGGTTTCGGACATGTTCCCGAAGCGGGCCGTGGCCTCGGTCACGGGCATCGGCGGGATGTTCGGCGGCCTGGGCGGCATCTTGGTCAACAAGTCCGGCGGCTGGCTCTTCGATGCCTATCGCCAAGCCGGCATCGCCAAGACCTGGGCGGCGGCGAAGGCCGGTACGCTGGGCGCCTATCTCGACCAGATTCGCTCCCTGCACCTGCTCAACAAGCACGGCAGCGTGATCGATCTGGACAAGGCCGAGCTCGGCAGCCTCCCCAAGGAAGTCGTCATCCAACTGCAGGCCATCAACGCCGACGCGTTCGTTCAACTCAAGCAGTTGCAGGCGCGGTTGGTGCTGTCCGAGATGACAACCTCCTATGCGATCATGTTCGGAGTTTGCGCCCTCGCCTACGTCGTCGCTTGGTCGGTGATGAAGGTGCTGGTTCCACGCTTCAAGAAGATCGAGAACATGTAGGTCGCCTGCGCGGGCGATCACGCGGTCGGTCGAGCCAAGAACCGGCGTGCCAGACCGAATCAACCCATAGCAACAGATGCCCTCCCTGCCCGCGGATTCGTGCGAAGCAAGCGCGACTTGAGCCCATTCGCCGTCGGCTCGCCACTGCCAACATGGACAATCTAGAGTCTTTCCACGCACGGAGGTTTCCCATGGGGCATGTCGGGCTGAATCCGACTGGCGGAAAAAGAGTTTGGTCTCGCCTCAGCATGTTGCCCGTCGCTACGGTCGGCTTTCTGCTGCTGCCGACCGGCTGCACCTCGGGCGGTTCGATCAGCCCAGGGACGTCGACGACGACGACGACATCGACCGGGACCCAGACGTCGGTGACCAAGAACGATGGGGGAACCCTTATCCAGTCGCCAGACGCGGCCAAGGTCGACACGCCCCTCTGCGTACCCCTCGCCTGTGCATCGGCCACCGGGCAGTACTGCGGAACCATCGGGGATGGCTGCGGCAAGACCCAAGACTGTGGTGCCTGTCCCTCCGATCAGGTGTGCGGTGCGGGTGGACCCAACATCTGTGGCGGCGGCGCCAACTGCACGCCCAAGTTCGCCTGCACCTTCACGGGTGGCTCGTACTGCGGGAGGATTGGGGACGGCTGCAACCATCCCCTCGATTGTGGCAACACCTGCCCCACGACCGGCTGGACCTGCGAGAAAAATACCTGCGTGGGCCCCGCCTCGGTGTGCACGCCGCTTTCCTGCGATACCGCTGGGGAGGGACGCTACTGTGGCAAGATCAGCGATGGCTGCGGCCGGACACTGGACTGCGGTGCCACCTGCCCCAAGGCAGGCTGGTCCTGCGTGGACGATATCTGCAAGGGCGCCCCGCCGGCCTGCACCCCCGTCACCTGCGACACGGCGGACGGCGGACGCTACTGCGGCACCATCGGCGATGGCTGTGGCGGGGGCCTCGACTGCGGCGCCACCTGCCCCAAGACCGGCTGGTCGTGCAGCAACAATGTCTGCGTCGGCGGCGCCTCTTGCACCAAGGTAGCCTGCGATACGACCGGGGGTGGGCGCTACTGTGGCACCGTCGGCGACGGTTGCGGCGGATCCCTGGACTGCGGCGCCACCTGTCCCAAGGCCGGGTGGGCTTGCACCAGCAACGTCTGCACGGGCGGCGCTGCTTGCGCCAAGCTGACCTGCGGGCCAACTGGGGGCAACTACTGCGGCACGGTTGGCGATGGCTGCGGTGGCTCCCTGACCTGTTCCGCGACCTGCCCCGCCGCAGGCTGGACCTGCAGCAACAACCTCTGCGTCGGCGGCGCCTCCTGCACCAAGCTGACCTGCTCGCCCGCGGCGGGTGGCAACTACTGCGGCACCATCGGCGATGGCTGCGGCGGTTCGCTGAGCTGTTCCACCACCTGTCCGACCGCGGGCTGGACTTGCAGCAACAACGTCTGCGTCGGCGGCGCCTCCTGCACCAAGCTGACCTGCAATGCAGCGGGGGGCGGGCGCTACTGCGGCAAGATTGGCGACAACTGCGGCGGATCCCTCGACTGCGGCACCACCTGCCCTACCGCAGGCTGGATCTGCGGAACCGGCAACGTGTGCGTCGGCGGCCCGACCTGCACCCGGGTCACCTGCGATGTGGCCGGCGGTGGCCGCTACTGCGGCACCATCGGCGATGGCTGCGGCGGAATCCTCGAGTGTGGCACCACCTGCCCCAGCGGCGTGACCTGTGGCAGCTCGATGCCCAACGTGTGCGGCAGCGTCGGGGGCTGCACGGGGCTTTGCGCGCAGGTTCCTGACTGCAGCGGGGACAAGACCAAGACCAGTATCAGCGGCATCGTGTACGACCCAGCGGGTGCCCTGCCCATCTACAACGTCGTCGTCTACGTGCCCAACGGAACGCTCGATGCCATTCCCACGGGCCCGGCCTGCACGACCTGCGATGCCACGGCCTCGGGCAGCCCCATTACCACCACGCTGACCGACGCCCAAGGCCGGTTCAAGCTGACCGGCGTTCCGGCGGGCACCAACATCCCGCTCGTCATCCAGATTGGCAAGTGGCGCCGCACCTTCACCATCCCCACCGTCACGGCCTGCGTGGACAACCCCGTCGCGGACAAGACGCTCCGGCTGCCTCGCACGCAGAGCGAGGGGAACATGCCCCAAATCGCCATGCTCGTGGGCTTCTCGGATGGGCTCGATTGCCTGCTGCGCCGGATCGGGATCGCCGATGCGGAATTCACGGCCCCAAGTGGCACGGGCAAGGTGCACATGTACACCACCCCCAAGGACGGGACGGCCACCCAATTCGACGCCAGCCTGAACGGTGGCGCGGCCTACGGACAGGCCGATGCCTTGTGGGGCAGCCTGACCCAGCTCAAGCGCTACGACATGCTCGTTATGTCCTGCGAAAGCACCACGAATAAGGATCTGAAAACCGCGGCCATGCACCAGAACATGAAGGACTACGCCGATCAGGGCGGCAAGATCTTCGGTTCGCACTGGCAGGACGTCTGGGTCTGGGCCGGCCCCGCGCCTTGGGCGACCGGGGTCATCAACTTCCCCATGAATGGCGCCAACATCGCCAACCTCTCGGGCATTCCCGATGGATTCGCGGCCAAGATCGACACCACCTTCACCAAGGGGGCGGCCTTGGCCGACTGGCTGGTGGCCATCGGCGCCACGCCCACGCGCGCGCAGTTGCCCATCAATGGCGGCGAGCACAGCATGAACCGCGTGGTCGGCGCATCGACCCGCTGGATCTACGGCACCGACACCACCAATACCAGCTACCCCGACTGGCTGGTGTACACCAGCTTCGGCACGCCGGTGGAACAGCCCGCCACGGGCACGCCCAATTACTGCGGCAAGGTGGTCATGACCGATCTGCACGTGTACACCGGATCGGGCAAGAAGCCCTTCCCCAGTGGCTGCGATTTGACCAAGACTGCCACCGCCCAGGAAAAGGCCCTCGAGTTCATGCTCTTCGATCTTGCGGCCTGCGTG
>JADGRD010000294.1 GCA_017881285.1 Pseudomonadota bacterium
CGTCCTCAAGTACATCAGTACATTCCGGTCCGGCGACGCGCGCGGCGAAGCCGCGGGGTGGGGTGGCAGGGCGTGCAGGCGCTAGTCGGCCCTCCTTGCCAGCAGCCCGGCTTGTCGGCCGGATGCTAAGGGGCGCCGTCGCTCGGTCCTGCCGGGACAAACCCGACGAAATCACGAAAGAGCGAGCCATGAACCGCCCTCGTGATATCGCCTGTTGATCTTCCGCGCTTGCGCGTGATAGGGCCACATCCATGGCAGCGAAGATCATCGATGGCAAGGCGCTCGCGGCGAGGCTTCGCGGCGCGATGGCCGACGAGGTGAAGCAACTGACGGCGCGGGCGGTGCGGCCGGGCCTGGCCGTGGTGCTGGTCGGCGACGATCCGGGGTCGCAGATCTACGTGCGCAACAAGACCAAGGCGCTCGCCGAGGCCGGCTTCGCCTGTTTCGACCACCACCTGCCGGCTGACACCGCGGAGGAGAAACTTCTCGGGCTGGTGCACGACCTGAACGGCGACCGCGCGGTCGACGGGATTCTGGTCCAGCTCCCGCTCCCCAAGCACATCGACAGCAAACGGGTTCTGGTCAGCATCGACCCGGCCAAGGATGTCGACGGCTTCCACCCCGAGAACCTCGGGCGCCTTCTCATCGGCGAGCCGCGCTTCATCGCCTGCACACCGTACGGGATCATGAAGCTGATCGAGGAAGCCGGGACGACCGTGCGCGGCGCCAGCGCGGTGGTGGTCGGTCGCTCGAATATCGTCGGCAAGCCGGTGGCCGTGCTGCTCACCAGCGCCGACGCCACGGTGACCATCTGCCATTCCAAGACCAAGGACTTGCCTGCGGTGATCGGCGGCGCGGACATTCTGGTGGCCGCCATTGGCCGGCCCGAGATGATTCGCGGCGCCTGGATCAAGCCCGGTGCCACCGTGATCGACGTGGGCACCAACCGCTTGCCCACCGGCAAGTTGGTGGGTGACGTAGAATTCGCCGCTGCCGTCGAGCGAGCCGGGGCCATCACCCCCGTGCCCGGCGGCGTCGGTCCCATGACCATCACCATGCTCCTGGCCAATACCCTGGAATCCGCCCGCCGGCGGGCCGCGGCCTAGCGCATCGCGATTTCGCGCAAGGCCCAGCTCGCGGCCTCGGCCACCGATGAAACCGGATCGTTCGCCAGGCGGCGGAGGAGAGCTTGGTCTTTCTCGCCGCCGGTCGATCCAAGCGAAAGACACGCGTTGCGCCGCAGGCCGTCGTACCGGATGCGCCGCATCGGTGTGCCGGTCGAGAGCTCGTCGAACTGCGCTTCCGTCAAAGCCGCTATCTCGGCGGCGCTCAGGTGGCCGAGGGCGCGTGGCGCCTGGCGCGGATCGCCTGGCGGAAGGTCACCCTGGTTGAACGGGCAAACCTCCTGACAGGCGTCGCAACCAAAGACACGCGGCCCCAGCTTGGGGCGCACCTCTGCCGGGAGATCCCCGTGGTTCTCCACGGTGTGATACGAGAGGCAGCGCCGGGCATCGACCACGCCGGGCGAGGGAAAGGCCTCGGTCGGGCAGGCGTCGAGGCACTTTCGGCAGTCGCCGCACAGGCGGGGGTGGGGCGAATCGTAGGCGTCCACGGCGCGATCAAGGACCATCAGGCTGAGCGTGAACCACGAACCATGACTGCGGCTGATCACGAGGCCATTCTTACCGATGAATCCCAGACCCGCGCGTTCGGCCCAGGCCTTCTCCATGGCGGCGCCGGAGTCGACGCAGGCATAGGTGCGCAGCGCGGGCTCGATCTCGCGGAGGCTTTCGCGCAGCTTGCGCATGCGATCGCGGTGCGCGTAGTGGTAGTCGCGGCCCCGGGCGTAGCGGGCGATCGCCGGCGCGGGCGGGGTGGCCGTGTCGCCCTTGCCGTAGGGGATGCCGAGCACCAGCACGGTCCGGGCCAAGGGCACCACCGCGGCCGGATCGAGACGTTCGGGGATCCGCTGGTGCATGGCCCGAAGTCCCGCCGCGTAGCCGCGCGCCAGCCAGTCGACGAGCGGTCTCAGGTCGAGTGGCTCCGCGCGGGCCAGCCCGACCAGCGCGAATCCGCAGGCACGAGCGGCGGCGCGAACCTCGGGCGCGGGTAGAACCCTCACGCTTCCCCACGCACGCGACTCTGCGCTCTTGTCCATATCTCTGTGCTCTCTTGGACTCACCACGAAGCTAGCACGCGGGGCTGCCCAACGAAGAATCTCCCTAGTATTCCAGGGGGATATGTGTGCTAGATTCCGCCGCGACTTCACACAACGGACCAGGTGCCCGGCACCCCACATAGGAGTAAGAAAAGATGGCCACGAAGATCGCAATCAATGGTTTTGGACGCATCGGCAGGCTCGTGTACCGCGCTCTCGTCGACTCGCCGAAGTACAGCAAGGAGCTCGACGTCGTCGCGGTCGGCGATATCGTTCCCGCGGACAACCTCGCCTACCTCCTCAAGTACGATTCGATCCAGGGCAAGTTCCAGGGCACCGTCGGCTCGAAGAAGTCGGCCCCCGACAAGGATCCCGACATCCTGGTGGTGAACGGCAAGGAGATCAAGGTCGTCAGCGCCAAGACCCCGGCCGAGTTGCCGTGGAAGGCCCTGGGCGTCGACATCGTGATCGAATCGACGGGTCTTTTCACCGCCAAGGAGAAGGCCGAGGGCCACCTCCAGGCCGGCGCGAAGAAGGTCGTCATCTCGGCCCCGGGCAAGAACGAAGACATCACCATCGTGCTCGGCGTGAACGAGGGCAAGTACGACCCAGCCAAGCACAACATCATCTCCAACGCGAGCTGCACCACCAACTGCCTCGCGCCCGTCGTGCACGTGCTGCTCAAGGAGGGCTTCGGCATGGCCGAGGGCCTCATGACCACCATCCACTCCTACACGGCGACCCAGAAAACGGTGGACGGCCCCTCGAAGAAGGACTGGAAGGGCGGCCGCTCGGCGGCCATCAACATCATCCCGTCGACGACTGGCGCCGCCAGGGCCGTCGGCCTGGTGCTGCCCGAGGTGAAGGGCAAGCTGACCGGCATGTCCCTGCGCGTGCCGACCCCGACGGTGTCCGTGGTGGATCTCACCTTCAAGACGGTCAAGGAGACCAGCCTGGCCGAGATCAACGCGGCCATGAAGAAGGCCAGCGAGACCTACTTGAAAGGCATCCTCGGGTACACCACGGACGAGGTCGTCTCCAGCGACTTCATCCACGACGAGCGCTCCAGCATCTACGATGCCGGTAGCTCCATCGAGCTCAACAAGAGCTTCTTCAAGCTGGTGAGCTGGTACGACAACGAGTGGGGCTACAGCAACCGCACCGTCGAGCTGGTCTCGATGATTGCCAGCAAGTTGTAGGCAAAGAGGGCGCAGAGGAGTCAGAGCGCACGGAGAAGACACTGGCGAGCGCGCTCTCCTTCTCACGTAGCGACTTCAAGGCGGGCCCCGGAGCGATCCGGGGCCTTCTGCTTTGTGCGCAGGCGGGTCTCGGCGTGGAACCTTTCCACGGTTGTGGCATCGCGCAAGTGCCCCTTGATCCCCGACGGGCCTTGGCGCAATCTCAATCACCATGACGGGTAGCCACAGGATTGTTTCGAGTCTGGTTCTGGGAGTCACGGTTCTCGCCGGGTCGGCAACACGCTCCGCGCTTGCGCAGGCGCAGGCCGCCGACCCGGAGTTGCAGCAGGCCAAGGCCGCCTTCGAGGAGGCGCAGACCCTCTACACCAAGGACCAGTACGCCGAGGCGGCGGAGAAGTTTTTGGTGGCCTTCGACAAGAAGTCGTTCCCCTCCTTCCTGTTCAACGCCGCCGTCGCCTTCGAGAAGGCGAAGCAACTGCAAAAGGCGGTCGACACCTTCCAGCGCTACATCAGTGTCGATCCGCAGGCGCGCGACGCCGTCGACGTCAAGGCTCGAGTCGACAGCTTGAAGGTGGCGTTGGCGCCGGCGCCGGCCACGGGCAAGGCCGCGCCCGACGTGGCCCCGGTGCTGCCGGCCATCGTGACCAAGGGTCTGGTCATCATCGAGTCCAAGCCCGCCGGCGCCAACGTCTACCTCGACGACACGGCGCACGGCCTGTTCGCGACCACGCCGTGGCAGGGGTCGCTCGAACCGAGGCCGGTCAAGCTGATCTTCGAGGCCAAGGGCTTCAAGCGCGAAACCCGCGAGATCAACCCGCGCTCGGACAAGATTCTTGAGCTCTACATTTCGATGTCCGAGGAGCACTTCCTTGGCTGGATCGAGGTCGTTGCCAATGTCCCCGGCGCCGATGTGTTCATCGATCGGCAGGAGGTCGGCGCCCTCGGCCGTACCCCCTACACCGGTCACCTCAAGCCCGGCAAGCACACGTTGTGGGTGCAGAGGGCGGGGTACGAGGGCGCGCGGAAGGAGATCGAAGTCGAGCCGGGCACCGCAACCACGCACACCATCAACCTGGAGGTCATCGCCTACGGCACGCTCAAGGCCGGCAAGTCCACCGAGGGCGGCAAGCTGTTCGTGGACGGGGCACAGGTCTGCGCGTTGCCCTGCGACCAGCAGCTCAAGCCCGGCGACCACGCCCTGCAGGTCCAAAAGGAAGACATGGAGAACTACAACGGCAAGCTCACCATCAATCGCGCGGACGTGACCACGATGGATCTTGCCTACTCGCCCAAGCCTGGCCGCGCCAAGGCGTGGACCGAGGCGGCCTTCTCCGCGGGCTTCTTCGTGGGCGGCATCGTCCTCGGCGTCAAGGGCAACCAGATCAAGGATCAGATCAACAGTGACGTCAAGGATCCGAGCAAGCTGCTCAACAGTAGCGACAACCGCAAGTCGACCGGCAAGCTCTACTACATCGGGGCGGACGTTTGCTTCGGCCTCGGGCTGGTGACCGCGGCGCTGGCCACGTGGGGATTCCTGGAATCGGGGCCACCCAGCGCCGCCACTTTCAAGACCACGAACATCGCCGGTCCCGCGCCGAGCAAGCTCGGTTTCGCGCCCATGGATGTGCCGAACGGCGCCGGTTTGGCCGCGACGGGGAGGTTCTGAGATGCGCGCTACCAAGGCTTTGATGATGGCGATGCTCGCGGGCCTGGGCTGCGCGGGCTGCAATCCCAGTTCCTTCAATTCGATCCTCGACAAGGCGCCGGTGGCGTCCTTCACCCCTCCGGGCTCCGGCACGGGTTCGCTCTTCGTGTTGCCCCTGCCGCTCCCGAGCGAGGCGAGCACGACCTCGGCGGCGCGCATGCTGGTCACGCGCAATAGCAGCAGCTATGTCGGCGTGGCCGATTTCGACATGAACGGCAAGGTCACGCTCACGGAGGCCAGCGCTGCCGAGGCGAGCATCGGCGGCTCGGTGTACAGTGCCGCGATGCGCGCCGACGGCACGATCATCGTCGGAACGCCTCAGGTCGGCACCACCGACCCGCGCGGTGGGAG
>JADGRD010000295.1 GCA_017881285.1 Pseudomonadota bacterium
TGGGGGTCCCCAAGGATCGGGGTATTCACGTCGTAAGCGCCTCGGCCTCGGGGTACATCCCATTCAATCAACAGGTAAGCTTCTCGAGCGACGTGGTGCTCACCATCAACCTTCGCCGAGACCACACCTTACCTTTCCGCCAGGCGGCCAGATCGCGCGCCGCGCAGGTGGAGTCAAGGCCCAAGAGCGACATCGTGCCATTGGCCGGGCGACCAGGCCCGCGCATAGAGCCGGGCATGAACCTGGAGGGACCATCGGTGCGCCCCAATGCCAAAGCGATTGACGAAAGGAACCCATACAAGCCATGAGAACCCAGGTTTTTGCCGTAGTCGTGGGATTGACGTGGCTCTCCATCGCTAGTGCGGGCATGGCACAGCCTCGGGCCAAAGAGGACGCAGACTCGGCGAAGGCCGCCGCCAGGTTCCAGCAAGGCGTTGAAATGTACCGCGAGGGGAGCTACGAGGGTGCGCTGGCCGAATTCCGAAAGGCATACCAAATCAGCCCGACCTACCGCCTGCTCTACAATATCGCGCAGGCACAATACGCGTTGCACGACTTCGTCGGCGCATACAGGTCCCTTCTGCAGTACCTTGGCGAGGGAGGCGGCGAAATCGCTGCCGAGCGTCGAGCCCAGGTTGAGGAGATGTCGGCGAAGCTCGCAGAAAGAATCGCCCATCTGGAGATTTCGACGAACGTGACGGGCGCGGACATTCGGGTGGACGACGTCAGCGTGGGAACCTCGCCCCTGCCCGGGCCGGTTCCAGTCAACGTGGGTGCGCGCAAGGTGAGCGCGGTCAAGGTCGGCTCGCCCGCGGCGGTTCGCATGCTCACGGTGGCTGGAAAGGAGCGCATCAGAGTCGAGCTCCATATCGACGAGTTTGTTGCCGCTTCCGCCCGGGTCGAGTCGGGCGCAGCGCCGCGGGCCCCGCTGCCGACGACCCTCGCTCCCACCGGGGCCTTGGCCCTCAGAACGGAGGCTCCGGCGGCGCCCAGCCGAGCTGGCTTGATGGTCAGCCTCTCGACGACGGCGGTGCTCGCCGTCGCGACGGGCGTGTGCGGCTACCTCGCGCTCGGTGCCCAGACGGACCTGAAGAACCAACTCGATGTCTATCCAAACTCCAAAGGCAGAATCGAGGACGCGCGCACGAGGAGCAAGAACTATGGATACGCGACGGATGCTCTCGGCGCCGCCACCATCATTTCAGGCGGGGTAGCCCTGTATTTCGCGCTCTCGCACGGCGGCGCTCCGCAGAAAGCGAAGTCTCGGAACACGGATGGATCGGTCGTGCTGGTCCCCACCGTGGGTGGCATGGTCCTGCAAGGGAGCTTCTGAGAGCAGCGACTATCCTCTCTGCGGATCTCCAAGGTGTTCTTCGCCGAGATCGGGAAGAGCTATTTGTGACTCTACCCGCTACACTAGGGACATGCCGGGCAGCGGCCGCATCGGTTTCTGGACGCTCGCGAACGTCCTAACGCTGTCACGGATCCCGTTCGGCATCGCCTTCTGGTTCGTCACCGATCGTCCGACCTGGGCTCTGGCCGTCATGATCGTCGGTGGCGCGACCGATCTGATCGACGGGGCGGTCGCGCGTAAACGCGGACAGACGGGTCGGAACGGCGTAGGCGCGTGGCTGGACCCCGTTTGCGACAAATTCTTCGTGCTGTCGATGGTGGCCGCGCTGCTCACCGTGCGGCGGCCGGCAGCTTGGATAGTCGTCGCCACCGTGGCGCGCGAGATCGTGGTCGTCCCTCTGGCCTTGGCCTACCGACTGGTGCCCGGCGTGCGACGGCGCCTTTCCTACGATTTCCGCGCGGGCCGCCCGGGCAAGCTGGCGACCGTGGCCCAGTTCGCGACCCTGACGGCGATGTTGTTCGAGTCCGGGGTCCTAGCGTGGATCGCGGCGCTGGCGGGGATCGTGGGCCTGGCGGCCGCCGGGGACTACGTCCGCCGCGCACTGCGCGCCGCCGCCCTACGTGATCCTGGGCGACGGCCTTCCGATGATAGAGGCTGAGCCCGCTCGAGGTCGAGCTGCCGCAAGCGCTGGTCAGGATCGTCGCGAAGCATGCCGCAGCGGCAACCGCGTTGCCAAGGTATCGGGGGGCGAGGCGAGAGATCTTCATTACGGACTCTCCTGGTCCGATATCTTGACCTGGCCGATCCGAAAAAGGCGACTCGGGTCTGTTATCCCGGTCGCTATAGCTGTCGGGACAAGCCCTGCTCGACCGACGGCGATTGCGATTGCGGGGTGTGCTTGTACGCGACCGCCACCACGAAAGGCAGTGCCGGTCGTCTCAACGTCTGCGTGCGCGGACAAGGTGGCGCACAGGGCCCGGCCGGTGGCACGTTCGGCGGTGGCGGCGTTCGCGGCTCGGGTGGAGTGACGGGCTCGGGAGGTGCGATCGACGGCGGCGGGGGCATCGATGGCGGTTGACGATCGGCGACCACGAACCAACGGCCACGCCACGGTTCACATTCGACTACGGTGCGAGCGTGCTCCCGATGAGGGCGCCGCCCGCAACATACGTGCGGCTGTCCGAGGCCGGAAGGATGTCGTAGGTAAATGCGTACGGGTATGAGATCGAGCGGAGCGCGACGACGCGGGCATCACCCAGGTGGTCGCCCGGTCGCAAATCGGCGAAGGTTCGGCCGTCCGCGGTCGGGTGCCCTTCGCTGATGCGGAGACGCGCGCCATTCTCCAGCACGAGCTCCACCACGTGATGGTTTGCAGCCGGGACGCGGTTGGTGCGCAGGATGGGTACCGGCACGAGCTGTCCGCGATTCCGGCTAATCACCAAATCACCGGCGACCAGCGTGGCGATGGGACGCTCGCCGTCCGGTGTGGCGATGGGGGTGTCCGGGGCGGCACATCGACAAGTGCAACACGGTGTAGGCGCGTCCGTGGGCAGGCAAAGGAAGCCACGATCCGGGCAACCGCCGCAATGCGGTCGGGCAGGATCGGTGCAATCGCTGTCGGTCGTGCAGCCGGTCGAACAGTAACAGGCCTCCGCGGCAAAGGTGTAGCAAAGACAGCTAAGACCCGTGGGACAGGGGGGCGTCCATGACCAGCACATGGGCGTCGGCGTGCCCCCGTCTATCGAACCTCCCGCGCCGCCCGTGCCGCCACCTGGTGTGGTGGTCGTGGTTCCGCCTAGAGCGGATCCGCCTGCACCGCCGCTTCCGCCCCTGGGGTTCGAGCCGCTCCCGCCCACGCCCCCGCGGCCCCCAGTGCCACCCGAGCTGGTCGTGCCACCCGACCTGATCGTGCCACCCGAGCTGGTCGTGCCACCCGAGCTGGTCGTGCCACCCGAGCTCGCTGTGCCGCCTGAACCGGAAATTCCGCCCAAACCAACGCCGCCGGTCCCGGCTCCCGCGTCCCGACCGCCAGCACCGCCCACTCCGACAGCGGTGCTTCCGGCCTGACCGCCGGATCCCGCCGGCATGCCCCCGGTTCCGACGCTACCATCGGACTTCCTCGATGTCTTGCCACCACA
Source organism: Pseudomonadota bacterium (assembly GCA_017881285.1). GTDB lineage: Bacteria > Myxococcota_A > Polyangia > Fen-1088 > Fen-1088 > Fen-1118. Next base: position 3,493 of record JADGRD010000295.1, read on the forward strand.
TCCCGAACTGCTGACGAAAAGCAATAGGATCGCAGCAATCAATCCGAATCTGGACATGGAGAGGAGGCTAACACCGGCAAGGCGAGGTCGTCAGCAGTCTGGGCGCGCGCCTCGTGACCGAGCACACGCTGGATCGCGCTGCGTGAAGGAACGAGCGCGGGCGTTGCTGACGGCTACTACGGAAAGAGGCAAATCATGCACGTGAATTGGACCGATTGGCCCGCGTAGCAGGACCAGCGGTCATTGGCCAACGCATCCAGCCAGGCCTGACGCGCATCTCCCGAAAGCAGGGGCGTCTGGTCGGGCAGGTTCAGCAGGTCGATCGCCCGGCCGTCGCAGTCGATCACGACCGCGTAGGTTAGTTGTCCAGGAGACGAGGACGCATGGCAGGGCCAACCCACGGCCCCACTGACCGCACTCGTGAGGGTGTTGACGTCGCACGAGGCATCCAGAGCTGGGTTCTGCCCGCCGTCGGCCGCACATTCGTGCGTCAGCGGTTGTGCCTCCACCGGTTGCCTATCCACCGGTCGCGTATCCACCGGAATGGCGGTGGGCGCGTCGAGAAGAATGATAGGACCAGGCTCCGCGGCCGCGTCCGCGATCGGTGGCTTCGCATCGTACGCACCCGAGCCCGCGCACCCCGTGGCCATCGCCATCATCAGCCCGTGCGCCAGCCAGGGCGAGGCCAGGCGCCGCGCGGGCCTCTGCGCAATCGCGTGGCCGTCGGGCCAGCTCACCTCGTCGAGCAGGCAGCCGAAGCGCTCGTCGAACGGCGCCAACTGGTTCGCCGCCTGCTGGTGCAGCGCCTCGACGGCCTGGCCGAATTCGCGCGCGGAAAGCGGCGAGGTCGCCAGGGCAAGCGCCTGCTCGAGCACGCCTCGGCGCACGCGCTGTGCCTGCGCCAGCAATGCCTGTGCCTGGACGATTAGGCCGCGCCCGCTGCCGAGCAGGCCGAGTCGGTGCGCCACGCGCAGCGCGAACATCACGTCCAGCGCACACGGCTGCCGGGTCACCCACGCCAGGCCGCCCATACGCAGCCGGCTCAGAGCAAAGAGGAAGCGCTCGGCTTCCGGCTCGGAGGGCAGCCACGCCAACCCCGCGCCCTGCCCCGCCAATTGCCCCTTGGCGGCGAGCTGCCCTGCGAGCGTCGTGCCCGGCCACACGGTCAGCGGGACGACTTCCCAGGCGAAGTCGTCGAGCTGGGCGAGCCCGGCAAGCTCGGCGCGCGCGTCGGCCAGCGTGCCGTCCGGCCGCAGCGCCAGCACGTTGAGAATCGGCGCAATCCCGCGCGTCGCCAGCCTGTGCAAGGCAGCCATATCATCGGCGTGAGTTCCGCGCCGGTGGAGGGCCGACTTGCCCTGGGGTGTGAGCGATTCGACGCCGACCAGGACGAAGAGCGCCCCGAGGCGCGCCAGCGCATCGACCACCTCGTCGGAGAGCACGCTCGGCTCGGCCATCAAGCGCCACGCCATCGTGCCCACGCGCCGCCGCCGCAGCGCCACTTCGAGATCGGCAAGCCACGCCCGCGCCGCCCGCGGATCGGACCCGAGCAGATTGTCGTCGACGACTTGGACGACGCGCACCGAGCGATGGTGGTAAAGCGCCGCCACTTCGTCGGCCAGGTCGTCGATCGGGCGGTGGATGCTGCCGCGCGGGGCGCCCTGGTCGAGGCCCAGCAATCGGCGTTCGTGGTCCAGCTCGCGTTCCAGCGCGGAAACGCCACAGTAGGCGCAGCCGCCAGCGCAGCCGCGTGAAGCCGCGACGTCCGCCCTGGGAATGCCGATGAGCGTGGGTACCGCCTCGGCACGCAGCGGCCGCAACCGGCTCGCGGTGAACGCGTGCGGATTGCCTCTGCCCTCGCCCAGGCGCGTGGTCAGCCCGGGCACCTGCGCGAGGTCGCCCCCCTCGCCAAG
>JADGRD010000296.1 GCA_017881285.1 Pseudomonadota bacterium
ACCGGCCACCACAAGCCGGCGATGGGCAATGCACCACTTGGCGGTCTTCAGCATGCCACGGCTCTCCCACCGTCAGGGTACCGAGAGGCTCAGGTCTGTCCAGGTGAGGCGATGTCAGCGCCGCCGGCGCGGCGGCCGCAGGTCCAGCATCGTCGCGGCGCCCACGAGCGGCCAGCGGCCGTGGGTCTCGAGCTTCACCCGCGGTAACCAATGTCAGGAGCGCCCAGGCGGTGTTGACTGCGTGGCTGGCGCTGGCCACGTAGCGCCGTTCCCGGCAGCTCTCGCCACTCTCACCCCAACCGCCGTCGGCGTTCTGGTGACCGTAGAGGAACGCACACGCGCGCCCTAGAGCCCGATCGTTGTCTTTCGCGCCAGCCGCCCGAAGCCCGCGCACACCGAACCACGTGCCGTAGGTGAAGCACACCCCCCATGATCCCTCCCAGCTCCCGTCGGCGCGCTGGCAGCCGCGCAAGAAGCGCTCGCCGCGGCGGATGGCCGCTCTTATCCGGCGCTCCAAGCGATCGTCGAGCTGACAGAAGTGACGCTCGGCGGAGAGATGTCGGCAGAGCGCCAGACTGTGAAGACACGCCGCCGTGCACTCGGTATACGAGTGATCGACCATGATGTCCCCGAACACCTGCGCCGGGTTGAAGAGCTCCAACCAGCGTCCACCACGCTGTCGTTCGTAGGTGGCCCACCCGCCATCGCGATTCTGCCAGTCGAGGAGTAGCTTGACCGCATCGAGGATTCGCTCCTCGGGAAGCGCGGGCAGCCCCGTATCCTGCAACATCATCGCCGCGGTCAGACCTTCGGCGGTGCAGTCGGTGATCGGCCAGCCGTGGGCGCGATCGGAGAACGGCCACCCGCCTCGACAGGGGTGCCGATAGTAACGCTGGCCGTCCGACAGATCTTCGAGGACCTGATTGTTGACTAGGAAGGCGTGGGCGCGTTGCAGTGTCTCGCGATGGGCCGCCCCGAGCGAGGTGCCCAGCATCGCCTGCGTGGCAAACGCCGTGTCCCACAACGCGGTCGAGTTGTAGCCGTTCATCTTGGTACCGTCGTGTCCGTCCCACAGGTAACCCTCGAGAACGGCAAAACTGCGCTCTGTCGCTTCGCTGAGAGGCGAGCGAAAACAATGGACCAGTGTGTTGAGCACGGCGTTGACCGGGCCGATGCGGATGAACGCGGTGGCGCGGTCCTCGAACTCGATGTGATCTAGGAGGCGCGCGAGCGAATGCGCACGCAGCGCCCGCGCGTGTACGCGTTCGTAGAGGCCCGCGACAAGATTGACGACTTTGAGTGCTGCCGACGTCGGTGTGTAGACATCTCCGGGAGCGATGGTGTTGCGGTGATCGATGAAGCGGATGCTGTCGTACGGACGATCGTAAAGCTCGCGCCGGAGCGCGTGCGTGAGCTCGTCGGCCGGTATCCGCGCTCTCTTGCCGTACAGGTACGCCATGGGCAGATACACCTGACGACAGTGACACCAGAGGCGGCTGGGATGGAACGGCAGGCTCGCAGGCAAGAGCCACAATTCGGGCAAGACCGGCTGCAACCCGTCGTAGTCGTAGAGATTGAGGAGCGCGAGCGTGAACTTGCCCCAACTTGCGCACGCGAGCGCCGTACCGTGCGCGTGGATGAACGCTCGGGCCCTTCTCGCCCGCTCGTCGGCCGCCCAAAGCCCGAGCAGCCGGAGCGCCACGTAGCACAGGACCGTGGTAAACAGGCACCCGGAGCTTTCCACGTGCAGGCCGAAGCTGCCGTCGACCTGTTGGTTCGCGCTGAGGTAGGCGATCATGCCATAGCGTCGTCGCGGCTCGATCGGCCTGCGGCCGATGTGACAGGCCGCCACGTACATCGGTAGCAGGAACATAGGTCCGCCATAGTCGCCGCGCCACGCGCCGTCGACCTCCTGTTGCGAGGCAAGGTGGTCGAGACCACGCGCGACGGCGCGCTCGCACGAAGCGAGATCGAGGCCGATGCCCTCGGGCGTGGCGGTCGCCGTGTTCGCCTCTTTCACGCGGGGCTCTGCCCGTCGTGCCGACGTTGCCGCAGCATCTGCGAAATCGTGCGTGTGTAGGGCTCCCAGAAGGCGCCCCCCTCGATATGCCCGAGCAGGTCTTCGTAGATCGGATCCAGCTTCCCGCGCCAACTGGGATCGACGGTGACCGCGCGCGCCGCCCACTCGTGGCAGTAGCGACAACTCTCGCAATCGGTCGACTGACAGTTCTGCTGCGTGAAGCGCTCAAGAAAGCCGTCGAGCGCGCGATTGTCGATCATGACCGGGTTCGCGCCCTCTCTGGGATAGAGCATGCTGGAGGCGTGCCCGAATTCGACGAGCTTGCGGAAGCGTAGCAAGTTGATGGTGCGCGGTTTGATGAAGTACTTGAGCATGCGCTTCCACGAATAGGCGTCCTTGTCCACGGCCCCAAGCTTTTCCTTGGGGTAGGCGTAGTTCTGGACGAGATCCAGGAGGTTGCCGTCGTAGCGGCGTTCGGCGTAGGCCTTTACTCGCTCGAGCAAGATCTGCGTCGGGGTGTTGCGCTCGACGATCTTGAAGGTCTCGAACCCGAGCTTCTCATAGTAGTGGAGGTCCTCGGGGCGAATCCAGTTGGCGCGAATGTAGTTCACTGGATCGCGCAGGCGAATCCGATTGCATAGGATCGAGCAGTAATCGAGCGGGAAGCCCCGATTCTTCGCTTGCGACGCGGCCGACAGGGCCACGGCATGGTTCCCGGCGATGGCGCAATCCTGGCGACACCAGTTGTTGACGATGAGCTGCAGGTCGATGCCTTGCGCCGCTTGCTTCATGGCGGCAAGCGTCTTGAACTCGCGATGCACCCCGACCTCGGAAACCACGATTACGTCGGCGCCGTGGTCGACCCAGAAGCGCACCTTACGCGGTGTATCGGTGAAGCGATGTGAGCTTACGCGCACGCTGAGGCGCGGATGGCGCCGCTTGATGAGACGCAGAAAGTAGACGTTGGCGACGGTGATCGAATCGACGCCGATGCCATCCACCCACTCCAACACCTCCTCCATCTTGCGCTGCCCGATGCGCGTGAATTCGGTATTGCCCATGGCCGACGCATTGAGCAGATAGTTGAACTGGATGCCGTTGTTGTGTGCCTGCTTTACCGTCCGCTCAAGTACGCGGCGATTCACTTGGGGTAGGTAGAAGGCGGGACGCCCGCCACCGAAGTAGTCGGTGGTGAGCTTCCCGTAGACTTCGTATACCGGGTAGCCAGCGAGGCCCTGCAAGAGCGCCTCATCGAAGTTGCAGGCGACGGAAAGTTTCATCGTGTGGCACCTTTCTCCGCGTGGCGAAGGCAGGCCAAGCGTTGCAAACTCTGAACCATCCGTTTCGGTCGCGTGAGCTCTGGACATTCCTGGGAGTCGAGCTGCGGCACGTTCACCTGCGCGTGCGGAATCGCACGTGCGTGCTGAATCGCACGCACCCTGTCCTGCGATTCCGGTTGGGGCAGCGTTGCCCTCACGAGTATCATCGGCGTCGCCACCATGGTCGGGTCGACCAACCTAAAGCAGTTTCTCGAGGCCGTCCTCCGCGGCGCCGCGAAGATTGTCGGCTGCGGCTCCACGAACCTCATTCTCTTCAACGAGAAGACGCAGGAGATTCGCGTTCACTTGGGCATCACGGCCGCCGCCTTCCCCGTCATCGCCGAGATCGAGAAGCTGCTGGGCGCGCGGTTCCCGGGTTTCTCATGGCCGATGAAAAGCGCCGAGGGGAGCCTGGTCACTCGCTCCTGGCGCGAGGCCCTCTACTGCGAAACCACCTCCCTGAAGGAGCTGGTGGGTGCGGCCTTGTCCCCCGTCCTACTCGCTGCCGTCACGCGGCTCGTCGGCGAGCATCGCTTTGCCTGCGTCCCCGCGCTCAGCAGCACGCGAAATTACGGGGTTTTGCTCTTCGAGAAGGGCGGGCATCAGCCGTTCAACCGCCAGCAACGCGAAGTACTGTTGCGCTACGCCCGACGCATCGGTGAGATCCTCGAGAACGACCTCATGGGCCAGAGCCAAACGCTCTTCGACCACCTCCCCGACGACGAACCCGACAGTCTCCTCTTCGATGCGCGCGGCGAGCTGCGTGGCCACGGCCCCCGGGGCGGCGCGGCCATGGAGCGCGTCCTGCGCGAGGGCGACCTCATGCGCACCATCGGGACGAACGCCCGGGCCTTTCTCCAGGGGCCGGAGTCTGAGCGTGAGCGCAGCTTTGATCTGACATGGGAACCCGCAAAGGGTTCCCATGCCCTCCCGCGATGGTCCGCCGGCGGCGACGAGGGCGCCCGTGAAGCGCGCAGCGAGGGTGCTCGCGAAGCGAGCAGGGGAGGTGTAGGGGTGGCAGGTCCCGAGGGCGGGGTGGCGGGCGGTCCCGAAGTCCCCGCAGGGGGAGCCGTCGGCCTCCCCACGCGATTCGACGGCGAGCTTCGTATCACCCTGTCGAGGCTTGATTTCGAGGGGTCGCATGGCGTTTTGTGTAGGCTCTCCTCGCCCCGGCAGGCGGCGGCGTCGCTCGAAAATCAGCTCGTGCGCCTAACGCTCGGCGACCCGGCGCCCGCGCTCTTTGTGGATCCGGAGCTTCTCGTTACCTCGTGCAATCCCGCCACGGCGCAGCTCCTGGGTTGTGTCGCGGCGGATCTTGCCGGCCGGCGCATCGGAGAGTTCTTCTCGGCGCCCGACGAGGTCATGGACATTCTCAGCCATCAGACCCTGGATCCGCAGAAGGCCTATTTGGAGCGCGCTACGGTGCTTCGGCGCCGCGATGGATCGCTGGTCCCGGTGCGCGTCGAGGCGCTCCTTCTCGCCGACGACTTCCACCAACTCGTTGGCTTTTTGCTCGTGCTGCGCGAGCCGACGAAGCGGGACTTCGACCATCTCGAGCAGCAGGAGCGCCTCGCCACCATGGGGGAGATGGCGGCTCATCTCGCGCACGAGATGCGCAATCCTCTTGTCGCGATCGGCGCCACCCTTGAGAGTCTCATCCGCGAGCCGGAAACCGCGGCCAACCAGCGCCCGATCCTGGCTGCGCTGGTCAAGGAGATCGTGCGCATGGACATGACCCTCAAGGACTACCTCGCGGCCCGGCGCGAGATGGCCGTCACCCAGGTGCGCGTCGGGGAGGTGGTAGAAGACGCGCGTCGCTTGCTCGCGGGCGCCCAGCGCATGGCGGCCAAGACCATTCGTTGTCAGGTAGATCCGGAGCTGACGATCGAGGCTGACTACGATGCTGTCAAGCAGGTCGTCTTCAACCTCCTGCTCAACGCGCTCGAGGCTACTCCCGCCGCGGGCGAGGTCACGTGTGAGGTCGCCCAGAGTGGCTTCGAGCTGGCCATCACCGTCGAGGACCGTGGGCCAGGTCTGACGGCGAGTGCGGCGAACTGCCTGCGCC
>JADGRD010000297.1 GCA_017881285.1 Pseudomonadota bacterium
CTCACGGTCACCGGTTCGGTGGCGGTGTGCGTGTCCGTCGTTCCGTCCGTCGCTCCATCCATACCGCTGTCGTCCACGCAGCCCGCAAGCAGGGCGCCGCAAAGCCCCACCAGTCCAACCAACATGCTCCTGTTCAATCTTGTCGCCATGGTCTCCTCCGCGCGTCCGGTTGTTGCATGGCTCGTGCCCGCGGAAGCAGCCGCAATTCCGCGGGGTTAGCCGGCACGCGAAGACAGCGGCAGGACACTCGCTCCCCCACCCCGGCGAAAATGTCGCGGCTCGGTCGCGGGTCAGTCGCGTGGGGAGCCGGCCAGCTCTACTGGCCGCGTACCATCGCGGGAAGGGTTGGAAACCCTCTCAGGGTTTCCATGTCAGTTGTTCCCGTGGGGGAAGAAACTGTCGCTGTAGGCGAAGACTCCGCCGAAGCGATCGAAAACGATCGCTCCGAAGAGGTTCACGGCCACGCCGAAGACGATCAGGGCCTTGAACAGCCAGGAGAACTTCCGGCCGCCCACCGCCAGCAGAACGACCAGGAACACGATGTAGTCCAGGCTGAAGCGGTAGCCGAACTGCAGGAAGCCGGAATTCTGGTAAAGCAGCGAGGGCAGCGCGGTGGCCAGGATGCTGAGCCATAGCCCCGGCGCCAGCGGGCTGCGCTCGGCAGGGGCCACGGTGTAGCCCAGGGCGGGAGTGGTCACCAGCATGGACATGCCGTGCTCGCTGATCTTTACGTAGGGGTACTGCATGAGAATGCGCGGCAGCAGCAAGAGCGCACAGGTCAGGTTCCGCGACAGAAAGTGGTAGTTCACCAGGCCCCAGCGCTGGATGCGGTCCTGCCAGCCGATGTTGAGGTACTTGTGCCCAAACTCGGTGAACTGCTCGAAGCGCAGGTAGTTGTGCACCAGCAGCAGCGCCAAAACCGCGCCCGAGGGGATGGCGAAACGAACGAGCTTGGCGAGCAGGCCGGGCGGTAGGCCCTCCTTGCGCAGCTTGCGCAGGCGTTCCCAGCCGCCGGTCGCTCGCACCGCCTCGAATACGAAGAAGGGCACCATGAACCCGAGCGGTGTGCGCGTGGCGTAGCCCAGCCCCACGCACAGCCCAGCCAGCGCGGGATGGACGGCGTCCAGGCTGGCATAGGCGTAGCCGATCGCGCAGGTCAAGGCGATCACGTGCGCCGTGAACCACACCTGTCCGATGACCGACGAGAAGTAGTAAACGGAGCCGACCCCAAACATGACGGTCAGCCACAAGTCGTCCACCACCGCGCGCTTCGAATAGCCACGCGTTCTTAACCGCCCCAGCAGCATGAATAGCAGCACGGGATTGATGGCGGCCCAGATCGCCGTGAAGAGCACGTCGTTGAAGCGCAGGTGCGCGACCGCCACGAAGGGCAGCATGACCACCGCCGGGAAGGGCGGGAACGACACGTAGCGGATGTCGGAGCGCGAGGCGATCTTGTCGTTGTCGATGGTCTGCGAGGGACCGCGCAGGGGGTAGAAGCGGTCGGTGGGGCCGATCTTGCCGAACATGCCCTTGAGCGTGCGGCCGTCCTTGAGATGGAGGACTTCGACGCGCGCCCAGTCGTTCTCGTTGGGCGGCGGCACCGGCATATCGAGGCGGCCTTTGAGCCAGCCCTCGGCCAGGTAGACGAAATGGTTGTACATCGAGTGCTGGCGCAGGCGCCCGCCCGAGGCGCCGAGGTAGGCGCCCAGGAAGACGACGAACAGCAAGAGAAGGCCCCAACGACTGGCGAAGATTTGTTCCAGGCGTTTCATTTTGCCAACAACTCCGGCCGCGTCTTGCGACGCTCGTACGCGACGACGAAGGGCACGCCCTCATGGGTGTAGACGCTCGACGGCGCGGTGGTGCCGTAGGCTCGCCAGAGCAGTCCCTCGTAGACGGTGAAGTGCTTTTCGATGATCACGATGCCAAGGTCCGACTGCTCGACGACTTGTTCGCCAACCCCTGCGTCCCCGATGCCCAGCGGCAGCCGGCCGTCGCGAGTGTACATGATGAGGGCGTCGTGGAGAACGTCGTGCCAGTAGATGCGGTTCGAGGCGGGACGGTGCGCGATCATCCAGGGCAGCAGGGGCAGCGCGGAATAGCCCCAGAATTGCCGGTTCATGCCCAGGCTGGCCCCGCCCGCGAACCCGCCGGCGAGCAAGTTGTAGTGGCCGAGCCCGTCGGGGTGCGAGCGCTGGGTTTCGGCCACGGCCGGCGCGCAGAGCAGGGCCGCGAGCGCCAGCGGCAAGGCCCGGCGCAGGCGCGGCGCCATCGCCAGCTTGCCCGCGACCTGAATCAGCCAACCCGCTCCCGCCCCGGCCAGCACGCACAAGAACGGCATGGCGGGCAGGAAGTGCTTCACCCCGCCGAAAATAGGCGTGCTGGGCAAGGCCACCATGGCGATGGGGCCGGCGATGTGGATGGCCAGGAAGGCGCCTCCCGCGCGATCCACGTCGGCGCCCGGGCGCAGCCAGGACGGCCGCAGTGCCCTGGGCGGCGCGGCCACGAACACGGATGCGCCGTCACGTCGGCGCCGACGCAGAAACAGAACCGTGCCAACCGCGGCCAGCGCCATCGTGGTCACCGGCAGCGTGAAGAGCGTCGAGACGAACGGGAAGGTCACGCGCAGGAGTTTGAGGCGGGTGTCCGTGGGCGGAAGGTTCCAGTTGCGACCGAGGTATTCGAAGTTGTAGTGCTCGTGCTGCATGTGCCGCTGCACCCAGGCCTGCGTGCGCTGCACGGGCGAGTGCCACAACCACGGCCAGAGCATGAACAGCACCAGCGGCCCCAGGGTGGCCATGGACACGAAGGCGAGCGGGACGCGCGGCAGGCGCGGGCGGCGGAGATCGCCGCGCCTCATCCACAGGTAGTGCGCGAGCAGGAAGAAGGGGAAGAGCCAGGCATTGTGCTTGGTGGCCAGCGCCAGCCCCCAGAAGACCCCGCACAGGATGCCCCAGCGCGGCGAGCGCAGCGACTTCCAGTAGGCCAGCGCCACCAGTACCGCCATCACGGTGATGGGCACGTCGAAGCACGCGATCTGGGCGTGGAAGAAGTAGTGGGGCTGGGCCACCGAAAGCACGGCCGCGACCGCCGCCGGCGTCGGACGCAGCATGCGGCGGGCAAGCCAGTACGCGAGCGCCACGCCCAGGCCGGCGAGGAGAATCGCCGGGAAGCGGAAGGCGCTCGACTCGCGCCGGAAGAGCGGCAGGGTGACGGGCTTGCCGCTGATGGGAATGGGGTGCAGCCCGCGCTTGCCCCCCATGCAGTCGCACTTGTGAAAAAGGCGCCAGGAGGTGCCATAGAGCAGCTTCATCAGCCCCGGGTGCTCGTGGTTGTCATCCCACGCGCCGTCGACCGCGGCGCGGGTGAAGGCGCGCGCCGGGTGGCCCTGCCGCAGGTTGTTCCACACCGACTCGACCCAGCCCCAGTAGCGCTCTCCCGCCCGGAAGTACTGGGACTCGTCGCGGCCGATGCCTTGCCGGCCCTCCACGGCCAGCATCCACGCGGAAGTGGCCATGGCGAGGACGAGCGGCAAGAGCCACTCGCGCCGCCAGCGCCGGACGGTGGGCACGGCCTCACCGCTCACGGGTTGCGCGCCTCCGCCGCAAAGCCGAGGTGGCGGCCGTGCGCCTTGTCGACCGTGATCTCGAAGCGCACGCGGGCGGTCTGCCCGGCCAGCGCAGCAGTATCGTAGCCCTGCCGGGACCAGCCGCTGGTGCTCGTGACCAGGACCGTTCCCAGTTCGCGGCCGTCGGCGAGCACGCGCAGGCGCACCTTGCCGTCGCTCGACTTGCGCAACCACACATTGTGCAGGCCGGCGGCCACCGTCAGCTCGCGGCCGAGCGGGACCGCGGGGAATTCGAGCGCCAGGGTCACGCCCTCGACGGGATCGACCGCGAGGCCGTTGCGCAAAGTGGTGTCGATTTCGAGCAGCTCGGGGCCGAGCGCGGCGCCCACGCACTGGAAGCGGTCCGCGCCCTGGGTGCACGGGATCTCCACCCCGTCGGCATGCACGACGGCCATGCTCGCCTGGCGCCACTCGGTGAGAAAGTCGAAGGTCACGGTCGCTGGTGGCTTTTCCCAGCGCCGGACGGTGAGGCCGCCGCAGCGGGCGGTCGCCGCGACGGCCGCGCCCGTGGTGTCCGCCGCGCGCGCGCCACGCTGCGAGATCTCCCAGATCCGGCCATAGCGGGCACTATCCATGCGGCCGGCCACGGCCTGCGGCACCAGATCGCCAAGCTTCTGGCGCATGAGCGGGTCGGCCCACGCCGGCGCCGCCACGATCAGATCGCCGGTCCGGAATTCCGCGCGCACCCTCGCCGCCGCCGTAGTCCAGTCCCTGTCCGACGGGGTGCGCAACGGCGCCACCAGGGCGTTCCCGGTCTCGACGACGGCGAGCAACACGATGATCGCGCCCAGGACGACGGCAACCCGTCGCCGGCGCAGGTAATCGCGATCGATGAACACAGCAGGAACCACCGGCTCGGCAAGTTACCCCATGTCTCCCACCGAGGGTAGCTCGTCGGGCACGGTCCCCAAGCGAAGGCGCGGAGCGACCCCGCAAGGCTTGACCGGCCAACCGAATTGCCCGCTCGGACGAATATGACTTCTATGTGACACAGCCATGACACGGGAGCTGTCCTAATGCGGGCATGAAGGTCCCGTGCGTCTCGCCTGTGTTGCCCGAAACCTACCCGGGACACGCGCACGCCCAGTGCACGACCGGCAAGCGTCTCTATCTCATCAATCCCTGCAACGCCCTCGTCTCGATCGTCAGCACCGAGGGGAGCCGCTGGAACCGCTATCGCGTCTGGAAGCCGCTCGGGCTCATGGTGTTGGCGGGTCTGACGCCTTCCGAGTGGGAAGTCACCATCATCGACGAGAATCTGCGCCTACCCGACTACGCCACCCTGCCCCGTCCCGACCTCGTGGGCATCACCGCCTTCACGTCGCAGGCGAACCGCGCCTACGAAGTGGCGACGCTCTTCCGCAAGCTCGGCGTGCCCGTCGTCATGGGCGGCATTCATGCGACCGTATGCGCCAACGAGGCCATGGGCGCCGCCGATGCCATCGTGACCGGTGAAGCCGAGAACGTCTGGGCGCAGGTTCTCGCGGATGTCGAGCAGGGTTGCCTCCAGCGCCGCTACGATGGCGGCCAGGCCGACATGAATCAGGTTCCCATCGCCCGCCACGACCTGGCGCCCGAGGGCTATGCCTTCGGTTCCATTCAGACCACGCGCGGCTGCCCGCTCAATTGCAGCTTCTGCAGCGTCACGGCCGTCAACGGCGTCCAGTATCGTCAGCGCCCCATCGCCGACGTCGTGGAAGAGTTTCGCGCGATTCCCGAAAGGCGCATCCTCGTCGTCGACGACAATCTCATCGGCACCCGCCGCGAGCACA
>JADGRD010000298.1 GCA_017881285.1 Pseudomonadota bacterium
TCCTACGAGGCCGAGCAGCACCTCTTGCACTTCGGTCGTTCCGACGTGCCCGAGTGCTGGACCATCTGCGGCATGACCAGCGGCTACATCAGCAAGAGCTCCGGCAAAGAGATCTACGTCCTCGAAGATCGCTGCATGGGCAAGGGCGATGCGGCGTGCCACCTCCTCGGGCGAACGCGCGAGGAATGGGGCGACGAGCGCGCCGAGGAGCTGCATTACTTCGAGCCAGCCCGCCTCAAGGACTGCCTCGATGTCTCGCTCCAACGGGTCACGGATACGCTGAAGGCAGCCGAGCTGAAGCTGCGCCTGCACCGCCGCGCGCTGGTTCGCGTGGCCGTCGACGTCGAGGAGCCGCTGGGCATCGTCGCCAAGAGCACCGCGATGGCGCAGCTCGTGGACCTGGCGCGCCGCTTGGCCAAGGTCGATTCCACCGTGCTCATCACCGGCGAGAGCGGCTCGGGCAAGGAACGGGTCGCCCGGCTCGTCCACGAGGAGTCCACGCGGGCGACGGGGCCGTTCGTCGCGGTCAACTGCGGCGCCATTACCGAAACGCTCCTCGAGAGCGAGCTCTTCGGGCACGCCCGGGGCGCGTTCACGGGCGCCATGCAGGACCGACCGGGGCTGTTCGAGGCGGCCAACAGCGGGACGCTCCTGCTCGACGAAGTCGGCGAGGTCTCGCCGGGCATGCAAGTCAAGCTCCTGCGGGCGCTGCAGGAGCGGGAGATCCGGCGCGTCGGCGAAAACAAGAGCCGCAAGGTCGACGTACGCGTCGTGGCCGCCACCAACCGCGACCTCGCTCGCGGTGTGGCGAGCGGCGATTTTCGGCAGGATCTCTACTACCGGCTCAAGGTGGTCGAGTTGCACGTGCCACCCCTGCGCGAGCGCCGAGACGACATCCTGCCGCTGGCCCGGGTGCTGCTCGCGGACGCGGCGCTGCAGATGAAGCGCAAGATCGCCGGCCTGGCCCCGGGCGCCGCCGATCAGTTGTTGCGCTACGACTGGCCGGGCAACGTGCGCGAGCTGGAAAACACCATGGAGCGCGCCGTCGCGCTCGCCCGCGGAAATCGCGTGGAGTTCGAGGATCTGCCCGAGGAGATCCGCCAGGCCCTGAGCGCCCCCGTGGCCAGCAAGGGAAAGGTGCGGCCGCTCGACGAGGTCGAGAAGGAATATATCCTCGCGGCGCTGGAACTGAATGGCGGCAACCAGACCCACACCGCCGAACAGCTCCACATCGGCTCGGCGACGCTGTACCGCAAGCTCAAGAGCTACGGTCTGATCGGCAAGAAGCGCGCGGTTCCGAGCTGACCCGTCCCCGCTTGGGTCACGGACGAGGCACCTGGACCCTATCTTCCACGACCTCCTCCCTCTGAATCTGGGGCGAGCTCCCCAGCAACTTTCCCACCTTTGCCGCGAGGTCCACGGCGTCGAAGGGCTTCTGGATGAAGCCGTTGCAGCCGCTGTCGAGGAGCTCCTGTGCGTGTCCTTCGAGGCTGCAGCCGCTGGAAAGCAGCACCTTGATGCCGGGCACAATCTTCTGCAGCGCCTCATAGGTCTGATGGCCGCTCATCTCCGGCATGGTCATGTCGAGAAGCACCAGCGAGATCTTCGCTCCGTACTGCCGCGCCAGCTCGATGGCTTGCTTGCCACCCGCTGCGGTCAAGACCTCGTAGCCAAACTTCTGCAGCAGGCGGGCGCAGACCTTGACGATCTGCTCCTCGTCGTCGACGACCAGGATGGTCCCGGTGCCGTGCAGAATGACCGGCGGGGGGGTCTTGTCCTCCGCGACCTGACGCTCGGTCGCCGGCAGCAGCAGTGTGAAGGTCGTGCCTTTTCCCATCTCGCTCTCGACCCCGATGAACCCCGCGTGGTTCTTGATGATACCGTAGACTGAGGCGAGCCCCAGCCCGGTGCCCTGCCCAGGGCCCTTGGTGGTGAAGAAGGGCTCGAAGATCCGCCCCATGGTCTTGGCGTCCATTCCCGCTCCCGTGTCGGTGACGACAAGTCTCGCGAAGAGGCCAGGTGGGATGCCCAGTCGCGCTCCTTCTTCGTCAGCGAGCTCCGCGTTCTCGGCGCGCAAGCGAAGCTGGCCGCCCTCGGGCATGGCCTGCCCGCCGTTGACGAAGAGATTCAGCAGCACCTGTTCGAGCTGCGAATGGTCCATGAGGACGGCCAGCAGTCCCGGCGCGAAATCGAGCTGGACGGTGATGTCGGGGCGCATACGCCCGTACATCGCGCTGGTCTTCGCCACCACGTGCGCCAGATCGAGCGGCTTGAGGTCGAACTTCCCTCGCCGGGCAAACCCGAGAAGCTGCTTGGTGAGCTCCGCCCCACGGTTCACCAGCGCCTTCATCTCCTGGATATCCGTCTTGCTGCCGCTGCCATCCCCCACCTCTAACTCGAGCAGCGCCAACCCACCCAGGATGCCGGCCAGGATGTTGTTGAAGTCATGGGCGATGCCGCCGGCGAGCGTGCCGATGGCCTCCATCTTTTGCGCTTGCGCCAGTTGTAGCTGCAACTCCTCCCCCTCTTGCTCCACCCGCCGCCGCTCGGCAATCTCCCAGGCCATGTCCGCCAAGTAGGAGATGGTGCTGACATCCTCGGTGGTGTAGCCCGCCGCCTTGTTGCCCACGCCCAAGATGGCGACGATTTTGTCCTGGCGGAAGATCGGCACGACGACCTCGCGAATCATCGGTACGCGGCCGTCGGGCGGCCCCTTCCGGTTCGGCAGCTTGTCGTCGTTGTGGATGATGGGAGCGCGCTTGCGCACGCAGTCCGCCCAGATGCCGTCCTGGTCGACGCCGTAGTGCCGGGGCTTCTCTTGCCCGGCATCGAGCCCGCTGACCGTGTGGGTGGACCAGACCTGCAGCGATGGCGTGCGTTGATCCGCCTCGAGGTAGTGGAAGAAACCCACCCGGCTACCCGTGACGGCCTCGACCTCGTCCAGCGTCTTCTGCAGCAGCTCTTTCGGCGAATGCGACGACGCGAACTCCTGCAGGCGCACGCGGACCGCCTGCAAAGCCTCGGATCGCTTGCGCGCGGTGATGTCCGTGGCGACGACGCGGCATTCCTGGCCGCCAGCCGCGGACGTGGCGGCGAATTCGACGGCAAACGGCGACGCCAGTTCCGGGCGTACCAGCACCTCACAGCTTTCCTTGCTCCCAGTCTCGAATACCTTGCTGAAGAATGTATTGAAGATAGGACGGCTGTCGGCGTCTACCAGGACAGCCAGGCGTTTGCCGACCAACCGCGAGCGCTCCAGCCCGAGGAGACGCGCCCCGGTGAGATTCACCTGCCGGATCTCGCACTCCCGATTGAGGGTCAGGTAGCCGACGGGGGCGAATTCGTAGAGATCCGTATAGCGGGCGAGCCCTTCCTCCACCTCGCTCCGGGACCGCTCCAGCTCCTCGTTCTGCATCTCCAGCTCGATCTGGTGAACTTGCAGCTCGTGCAGCAGCCGGTGGGTTTCCGGCGCCATGTGCGGGTCACCCGCGTTGGCATCGGCAAGGCGTGCCCCGAATCGCTCCTCCGCTCGGCGGCGCAACTCACCGGCATCCACCGCGTCGTTCTTGAGCTTCTTCATCCGTCACTGCTCCCGTCTATCCGAATTGCCAATTTGCCGATTTGCCGATTTGCCGATTTGCCCATCAGGTCGATTGATGCT
The DNA here is from genome assembly GCA_017881285.1 of Pseudomonadota bacterium. Lineage (GTDB taxonomy): Bacteria > Myxococcota_A > Polyangia > Fen-1088 > Fen-1088 > Fen-1118. The sequence continues at coordinate 3,662 of JADGRD010000298.1, forward strand.
GGCGTAGCGTCGCCTCGAGTGTCTTGGCGGCGGTGATGTCGGCAAACGTGATCACGACTCCGTCGATGCGGTTGTCCAGCGTGCGGTAGGGCATGATGCGCACCGAGAACCAGCGCTCGTCGACGGTCTTGACCGGCATCTCCTTGAATACCAGGGTCTTGAGTACGGTTTGCGCGTCGGCAGCCAGCTCCGGGTAAAGCAGATCCGAGGCGAGGTCGCTGATGGGTCGATTCACGTCGCCGGGAATGAGCTTGATGATCTTCGTCATCTGCGGGGTGAAGCGCCGTACCTTCAGGGCTTCGTCCAGGAAGAGGGTGGCGATGTCGGTGCTATCGAGCAGGTTGCGCATGTCGTTGTTCGCACGAGATTCGTCTTCGACCTTGATTTGCAGCTCGCGGTTGAGGGTTTGTAGCTCCTCGTTCATGGACTGCATCTCCTCCTTGGACGTGGTCATCTCCTCGTTCGAGCTCTGCAGCTCCTCGTTGGTGGACTGCAGTTCCTCGTTGGCCGATTTGAGCTCTTCCTGAGACGTCTGCATTTCCTCCTGCGTGGAGCGGATCTCTTCACGCGCGTGCCGCAGCTCCTGCTCCAGCCGGGCCGCCGCCGCGGGAATTCGCGGGTGCTTGCCCGACGGCTTGTCGGCCGGGGACACGGCTCCGTCCCTGAACACGATCATCACCATCCCGCGCATCGCTTGCGGTTCGTGCAGTGGCTCGATGGTGACATCCACGATCTGCACGCCCTCACCGTTCGGAAGCCGCACTCGAATTTGCCTGGCGCTGCGCCGATCGCGCAATGCCTGCTGGAAAGCGCCGCCCAGCTCGTTGCGCAATTTCTCGCGGGCCATGGCATGGATGTTCCAGTTGGCCTTGCCGGCCGCCGGCTCGAGGTACTTGCCCGTGCGCCCGCTGACATAGAGAATGTCCCCCTGCTCGTTGGTGAGCACGGCGGCGGGCGAATAGCGATCGAGCAAGAGCTGCGCCGCCTGCGTTTGCAGATTGGGGAGCGATGCCGTTGGGACCGCCGGTGTGTCGGCCATACGGGACCGGTCGTGGAACGATGCAGGAAATTCGATGGGCGCGGCCCTGGGTTGAGCCTCGAGCCGGCGATAGGTCCGCGTCTTGCCGCCCTTCGGAGCGAAGAGATCGGCGACCGGTCCCAGCGTCTCCGCGCTGCCCAGAAAGAGGATCCCGCCCGGATTGAGGCTGTAGTGAAGAAGCGGAAGGACCTTCTTCTGCAGCTCGGGTGACAGGTAGATGAGAAGGTTGCGGCAGGTCAGGATGTCGAGCTTGGTAAACGGCGGATCCATGATGATGTTCTGCGTGGCGAAGACCACCGACTCGCGGATCTCCTGGCGCACCCGGTAACCTTGCTCCTCCTTCACGAAGAATCTGTCCAAGCGATCCGCCGAGACGTCGCTGGTGATGTTCATTGGATAGCTTCCCTGCCGCGCTCGATCGATGGAGTCCTTGTCGAGGTCGGTGGCGAAGATCTGCAGCGAATAGCTCTGGGCCGGCCGCACCTCCGCCAACGCCTCCTTGAAGACCATGGCCAGGGAGTAGGCCTCCTCCCCGGTCGAGCAGCCCGGCACCCAGGCCCGCAGCACCCCGCCCGCGGGACGCTCCGCCAGGAGCGCCGGGATGGCCTGCTTGCGCAGGTTGTCCCAGGCTTCCGGATCGCGGAAGAAGTTGGTCACGCCGATGAGCAGTTCCTTGAAAAGCAGCGTGGCT
>JADGRD010000015.1 GCA_017881285.1 Pseudomonadota bacterium
GGCTTCGAGCGAGGCGAGCGCACCGAGCGCGTCGGCGCTCGACGGGTGTTCGGCCACGGCACGCTCGACGCAGACGCGGGCCTGCAATCCGTCCGCGAGCTGATCGCGGAACACCGCTGCGGCCTCCAGCAGGACCGCAGCCTGCTCGGGCTGGCCGGCCATGGCGTCCGCCTGCCGCAAGAGAGCCGCGGCATAGGCCTTGAAGTCGTTGCGCTTGAGATGGAAGCGCGCCAGGGCCGCCAGCGCCGGCTGCAGGTTGGGGGCGATGCCGAGCGCGGACTCGATGGCATCGAGGGCGCCGTCGGGGTCGTCGAGCTCGTCGGATTTGAGCTGGGCCTTCTCCAGGTACAGCGCGGCGATCAAGTTGGGATCGCCGTCGGCGGTGCGCAGGGCGACGATGCGCTGCTCGAGAATGCGCATGGCTTCGTGCGAGAGGCCGGCGCTGCGCAAGTTGCGCAGCAGCGCCGCTGCGGTTTCGGGATCGGAAAGGGCGTCGGGCCCAAGTCCGCGCAGACAGGCCGCCGCCGCATCGGGGTTGCCCAGTTTCTCCTCGAGGACGCGCGCCCGCCGCCAGATGAGATCCGTCTGCTCCGCGCCCTTCGCGCCGTGGATGCGTCGATCGAGCACCGCGGCCACGGCCTCGAAGTGTCCGGCCGCCGTGTGCAGGCGGTCGAGTGCCGCCAGGGCGGCACCGTCCTCGGGCGACGTGGTCAGGATGGCCTCGTAGACCTCGATGGCCTTGGCGGGCAGGGCGAGCTCGCGCTCGTAGATCTCGGCCAGATGGCCGCGTGCCTCGCGCGCTCCTTCGCCGTTGCCGGCCAGTTCCAGTTCGCGCTGGAGGGCCGCGGCCGCCTTTTGCGCCATGCCGACCCTGCCGAGCAAGCGCGCCAGCGCCGCATAGCCGGCGCGCGCCTCGGCGATGAGGCCTTCCACCGGCTCGGACCCGCCCGCGCCCGGCTTCTCCTCCTCGATGCTGGCCACGTACTTTTCCAGCGTGTCGACCGCTTCGTAGGGGCGCTCGAGCCGTTGCTCGTAGAGCTCGGCCAGCTCGAAGGCCTTGCGCCGCATCTCGGGGCCTTCCAGCCGGGCGTCGCCGGCCAGGGCGCGCCGTTCGAGGACGTAAGCCAGGTCCGACCAGCGCTCGCTGGTGCGATAGATGTGTTCCAGCCGGTCGAGCGATTCCACATTGCTGGGTTCGAGCACGAGGACGGAGCGGTAGCACTCTTCCGCCGCGTCGCTCTGCGCGAGGTTCTCGCGAATGTGCGCCGCGCGCAGGTTGAAGGCCACCATGTCGGCGCGCGAGCCGCGATCGGCCGCGCGCTGGTAGATGGCGCACACCGTCTCCCAGCGGTCCTTGAGCTTGGCCAGGCGCTCCATCTCGGCGCACACGCTTTCGTCCTCGGTGTTGAGGGTGAAAGCGCGTTCCAGGGCCTCCAGCGCTCGATCCACCAGGTGCGCGCCGCGCATCCAGATGTCGGCCACCTTCATCAGGTAGCGGTGGCGCGTGATCACGTCGGCGACGAGCCCCTCGTAGGTTTGCACCCACTCCTGCCAGGGCGACTCGAACGTGGTCGGCAGGCCGGGCATCGGTGTTGCGGCCCCCATCTCGGCGTCGGCCGCCTCCTCCGCGTCGTCGATGACGATATCGACGTCGTTGAGGTCGATTTCCCCCGTGATCTCGTCGCCGTCGAGCTCGATCCCCGGCTCGGAGCCAGCCAGGTGCGCGATCTCTTGCGACGACGAAGAGGATCGCGCTTCTGCCCGCCTGGCGGCGGACTGGCTCGACTCCTTGGCCATCGGTTTTTGCACGATCACCGGGGCGGGCGTGCGGCCGTAGCTACCGATCTTCTCGGCAAGGCGCCATAGATTGTCGATAATCCCCTGATCCTCGGGGGCCAGGCGGAAGGCGCCCAAGTAGGCGCGGAAGGCGCGCACGTCGTCCTTGATCTTGGTCTCGACCATGGCGGCCGCGCGCCGGGAGATCTCGATCTTTTCCTCGAGGTCCTCGCCCCGCGCGTAGAGCTGGCCCTCGACGTTGAGCGCGTCCTCCCAGCGGCCCGTGCTCTCGGCCAGACGCAGGATCTCCTGGTGCGAGGTCTCGCTCTCGGGGTCGAGCGCGAAGGCGCGCAGGTGCTCGTCGAAGGCGCCCGAGGGATCCTTCATGTCGTTCTCGCGCACGGAGGCGCGCAGGCGGAGCAGGGCGACGCGCTCCTTGGCATCGGGCCGGCCGCGCGCGACCTGCGCGTAGACGTCGAGCAGGCCTTGCCAGTCCGGAATGACGCGGGCCAGACGCTCGAGCTCGGGCAAGAGGCTGGTGGCCGCGGGCTCGTGCGCCAGGGCCTCGCGCAGGACCACGAAGGCACGCGCCGGCACGCCCAGGCGTTGCTCGCACAGGCCGGCCACCTTGAGCGCGACCTGGACCTGATCGCGGGCGTCCGCCGAGCGGGCGCCTTCGCCCAGGTAGACGCTGATGAGATCTTCCCACAGGGCGTAGACCTCGGCGGTGCTCTCCAGCTTGCCCAGGGTGGTGTCGTCGGGCACCTCGTGGTAGGCGCGGCGGTACCACTCGAAGGCGCGACGTGGCTCCTTGAGCATCTTCTCGGCGGCGCCCGCCATGTCGAACATCAGCCGCCGGCGCTCCTCGGGATCCTTGGTCAGGGCCAGCAACTTCTCGTCGACGGCGATGAGTCGCTCGCCATCGCCCGCATCGGTGTAGAGCGCGGCCAGGTCGGCCAGGGCGTCGGCCTGCTCGGGATCGATCTCGAGCACGCGTTCGAAGGCCAGCACCGCCTTGTGCGCATCGGCCAGGCGTTCGCGGCACAGCCAGCCGATTTCTAGGCCGCGCGAGATGCGTTCCTTGGGCTCGGTGGTCAGGGCGAGATGGCGCTCGGCGACCGCCACCACCCGCGGCCAGTCCTCGACCGACTGGGCCACGCGGCGCAGAGCCGTGTGGGCCGCGACGTTGGCCGGATCCATCTCGTTGATGATCTGCTCCAGGGCGACGATCGCCTCGGCCGGCTCCTTGAGATCCTCCTCGAAGAGACGGGCGCGATCGAGCGCGAGGGCGGTCGCGTCGGCGGGGTTCGCGGCGATGGCGATCCGGCGCTGGAGGAAGCCGGCCAGGGACGCGTAGTCGCCCATGTCTGCGGCGATCGCCGACAGCGCCTCCAGGGCCTCGCGATCGGTGGGCTGGATCTTGAGCAGGGCTTCCCACGCGTTCTCGGCGCGGCTCGACTGCCTGAGCTCGCCACCGGTGAGTCGGGCCAGCCGGCGCAGGGTCTCGACCTGTGCCGGCGGGTCGCCGGCCTTGGCCGTGACCTTGAGGTCGAGGACGTTGGCCACCTCGTCGGTACGGCCGACCTTCTCATAGGCCACCAGCAGGGCGTCGAGGGCTTGCTCGTCGGCGGGCACGTGCTTGATGAACTTCTCCCAGTAGGGAATGGCCTTGGCGAAGTCGCCGATGGCATCCTGCAGGAGCCCGGCGATGCGCTTGATGATCTGCAGCTTCTCGCCGGCGGAGCTGGCGTAGCGCAGGTGGTATTCGAGCATCTTGACCAACCGGGGCTTGTCGCCCGACTGCTCGAGGATGGATTCCAGCCGCAAGAGGGCGTCGGTGTCTCCCGGGATGAATTTCAGGATCTGCGTGGCGGCAAGCGAGGCGGCGGGAAGATCCGCGAGCTTCTCCATGTCGATGTCGAGCACGCGGCGGAGCAGGCTGATCTTCTCGGCCTCACTTTCGGCATTCTCGATCTGGCTCTGCAGCAGCGGGGCCAGGTTCGCCCAGCGCTCGTTCTTCTCGTAGGTGTCGACGACGTTGCGCAGGGCCACCGGCTCGCGCGGATCGATGCTCAAGATTTGTAGGTAGACCGCGGTCGCGTTGTCGACGTTGCCCAGCTTCTCGGCGTGCAGGCGGGCCAGTCGGTGCAGGACGTCGATCTTCACCTCGGAGAGATTGGCGCGTTCAGCTTCGTCGACCAAGAGCGGCACCATCTGGTCCCACTGCTTGGTCTTCTGCAGGATGCGCTTCTGCGCCTCTCGCGCGCGGTCGTAGCCCGGCGCGCTTTCCCACATGCGGCGCCACACGGCGAGCGCGCGCTCCAGATCGCCGAGCTTGCTTTCCGCCAGCACCGCGACTTCCTCCAGTCGCGGCAGCAGCTCGTCGACGGACCGGCCCTGCTTGCGGTCGTGCTCGGCGGCGAACTCGAGCAGATCGGCCAGCTCGCGGAAAGAGCCCCGCGAGCGGAAGTGATCGGCGTAGGCCTTGAGCGCCGGGGCGTCGCTGGGGTTGTCCTGGAGGATGGCGTGCAGGTAGACCGCGGCCTGCTCCTCATCGCCCAGGCGGTCGCGGTACAGATCGGCCAGCTCGCGCAGGAGGGACAGGCGATCCTCGGCGTCAGTCGTCCGCTCGAGCTGTTTTTCGCGCAGCTCGGCGAGCTTCGCGTAGTCGTGCCGGCCGAGGTAGAGATTGGCCAGGTGGTGCGCCGCCGGCCCGCCCGGCTCTTCCAGGGCGAGGACCTGCTCGTAGGTGCGGATGGCCTCCTCGGCGTCGCCCAGGGAGGTTTCGGCCAGATGGGCCCGCTTGGTGAGGATCTCGATCTTTTCCTTGTTCGTCCGCGCGTGCGTCACGCGCTCGCGTAGGAAACGGTCGAGATCGGCGAAGCGGCCGGACTCGGTCAGCACGCGCTCGAGCAGCGCCAGCGCCTCGGCGTGAAACGCCACCGCGCCCAGTGCCTTGCGCAGCGACGCCACCGCGTTGTCGATGTCTCCCGCCTCGTGACGCCGGCGGGCAATCTGGTTGTAGAGGCCGGCCGCGCGTTCCGGGCCGTCGGCGCCGGTCCAGTTGGGGTTGGCGAAGACCGCGGCCAGCGCTTCCAGCGCCTTGTCGTCGCGCGGATAGAGCCGGACCACGTCGGAGAGCTTCTGGGCGGCGGCGGGCAAATCGCCTATCTTCTCGGCCAGGACTCGCCCCAGCCGGAACATGAGGGCGATGCGTCGCTTGGGGTCCGTGGTTCCCGCCAGCTCGATTTCGTAGAGGCGGCAAACCATGGGGTAGTCGCCCAGGGCGTTGTGGATCTTGCGCGCGGCCTCGACCATTTTGAGCTGCTCGGCGGTGACCTCGGCGCGCATCCCGGGCGTCGACAAGGCGTGCTCGATGCGCGCGATGTGCTGGCCGTAGACGCGCTCGATCTCGGCGCGCAGCTCGGCGGTACGGGTGGGGTCCTTGGACTGGCCGAGGGCTGCGGCCTCGATCTCCAGCATCTTGAGGTACTCACGCGACCGTCCCTGCTCGCGGTAGATGTCCTTGAGGCGCTTGACCGCCTTGCGGTGGGTCGGATCGCGGCTGACCGCATGAGCCAGGTCGGCCTCGGCCCCGGCGACATCCGAGAGGTGGTCGAGGCGAACCTCGGCCGCCAGATAGAAGAGCTCGGCCGCCTTGGTCTGGTCCGTGATGGCTTGCGCGCGCGTTTCGTAGAGCGTGACGAGCTTGTCGAATCGTCCGGATTCTCGATAGGATCTACGCAGGGAGAGAAAGGCCTCGTTGTGGCCTGGCTCGCGTTGTATGGCCTGTTCGTACTCGCGCTCGCTGGGCATACGGCCCTCCGGTGAATGGGCGGTCGGTCCGTGAAAGCAGCAACCGAGACGGCCAACGTAGCATCAGGGCGCAAGGAAACCAAGGGCTTAGCGGATTCGGCAAGAGCCGGCTCCAGCGTCGGCAAAAACCTGCTCTTTCCTGCCAGATGGCGCGTCGAGGACGCGGCAAGTCACACGGACCCTGGCTGACGATCTCGTTGGCGCAGGCGGGCTTCGCCCACGGCCTGACGGCCTAGAGCCAGAGCGCGGGAGGGTTTGGGAACCCTCTTAGGGCACCCCTTTCAAGGTGTTTGACTCGGCGACCGGCCGGCTTCGGCGTGGCGGGTCCGGTCAGCTCGGGCCGGAGATGGAACAGGGAGGAACAGAGAAACAGAGACAGAATGGGCTTGCCGGGCAGATCATCGCGGCTAGGCCGTTTTGCTCTCAAGTAGTCCGAGCAGCCACGTCGCGATGTCCGCGACCACGACGGGCGCCTCGGGTTCGAGGAACACTTCGTGGAAGAGGTGCTCGTAACCACGAACCTCGACGATTCGGCCGGCAACGTCGGCGAAGGCCTGGTTGGCCTCGTTGGCGACGATGCGATCCTCGCCGGCGAGCAGCAGCAGGGTCGGGACATTCAGGTCGCGAGCGTGTGCCCGGATGCGCGCTTGCGCGCGCAGGGTGGTCATGAACCATCCGGCGCTGGCCTCGTGATGGACGAGAGGATCCTTGTCGAAATTGGCGAGCACGAGCGGATTGCGCGAAACATCCTCGGCCCGCAGCCCATTCGGCATTGTCAGCGTCGGCAGCACGCGAGCCGCGATGTTGGCCGCGAGTCGCTTCGGCGTGGGAACTTTCATCCTGAGCTTGAGCCATGGGGCAACGAGCACGAGCCCGGCCGGTTTCTCGAGGCGAGCCTCGCCGAGAAGGAAGTCCAGAGCGATGGCCCCCCCCAAGCTGTGCCCGAGCAGGGTCCAAGGCAGCCGGGGCTCCTGCCGACGCGCCCATGCCACGACCGCGGCAAGGTCATCGCGGTAGTCTGCGAAGTCGTCGACGTGCCCGCGCCGGCCGTCTGACCGGCCGTGGCCACGGCAATCGAACTGGGTTACCGCGATGCCGTGGGCGGCGAAGGCCGCGACCACGTGGCGATAGAGCCCACAGTGCGCGGAGAAACCGTGGACCATGACCAGCGCCAGCCGCTTCCGACCTCGGGGCCGGTAGTGCTCGACATGCAGGGCGAGCCCCGCGCGGGTAAGCGTCGTCTCGAGATCGGGCTTCGCGGCGGCCAGCATCGCCGTGGAAATACCATGGACTCCGCCTGGCGCGCGAATCATAGTCCCGAGGCAAGACCGATGCGGATCACGGAGATCTACCCAAGCATTCACGGCGAATCGCAGTACGCCGGGCTGCCGTGCACCCTGGTGCGCACGACGGGTTGCGACCTGCGCTGCACCTACTGCGATACCAGCTACGCCTTCACCGGCGGCCAGGAGATCACGGTCGAGGAAATCGTCGGCGAGGTAAAGCGCTTCGGCTTGCCTTTCGTGCTGCTGACCGGCGGCGAGCCGATGTTGCAGCACGAGATTGTTCCGCTGGCCGAACGCCTGCTGGCCCTAGGCTACAAGGTCGCCATCGAAACCTCCGGCGCCCACGTGCTCGACGCTCTGCCCGCGGCTGTCCTGCGTATCATCGATGTCAAGGCCCCGTCATCGGGCGAAACCGACCGCATGCGCTGGCAGGTACTCTCGGCCCTCCGTCCCTGCGACGCGGTCAAATTCGTGCTCGCGGACGAGGCCGACTATCGCTGGTCGGCGGACCACCTGCTTCGGCTGGGTCTGGACCGGCACACGGAGGTACTCTTCTCCCCGGTGCACGGCAGTCTGGCCCCGAGGGACCTGGTGGCATGGATCGTGCGGGATCGTCTTCCGGTTCGCGTCAATTTACAGCTCCACAAATACGTCTGGGGAACCGAGACAAAGGGGGTCTAGCGTTCCCTGCCGGGTGCTGCCATGGCCGCCTTGACCATCCCGCCACCCACCGCGTATCGCCTACACCCCCAACCTGGCCTCACCTGAATCGACGTGTCGGCCAGCTTACTTTCAGGTTGACTTGCCTCCATCGATCCTGCTAGCGTCCGGCCGCGTCTCGTCGTCTAACCTATCGAGAATGCTTGGAAAAGGCCAGGAAACCATCGGCAGCTTGAAAGGACTCCACCTCATCATGGGTACTTGCATCGCGGTGCTGTCGGCTCCCGGGTGCGCCACGCGTGCCAAACGGGATACCGATCAGTCCGAGGTGCGTTTCCGCCTCGCCGTCGGATACTTCGAGAACCGCCGGGTCGAGGCCGCCGTCGAGGAACTTCAGAAGGCGATCGAGGCCGATCCCGAGAACGCCGATGCGTACAACATGCTCGGCCTGATCGCGCTCAAGCAGGCCTACGACTACGGCGCGCAGGCGGATACCTTCTCCTGCTTGAAAGGCGCCGATGCGCAGTCGGTGCGCGCGGAGGAAACCAGCAAGCTGAAGGAGGCCGAGGGTCTATTTCGCAAGGCGCTGACCTTCCGCCCCGAGTTTCCGCAGGCCTGGAACAGCATCTCGACGGTCTCGCTGCTGCTGCAGGCGTGGGACCCGGCCATCGAGGCCGCCCAGAATGCTCTCAAGGATCCGACCTACGATGCGCCGGTTTTCGCGCGGGCTAACCTCGGCTGGGCCTATTTCCACAAGAAGGACCTGCAGAACGCGTGGAAGGAGCTCCACGAAGCGGTTTCCCGCGCTCCCGGGTTCTGCGTCGGGCGCTACCGTCTGGCCAAGGTCTACCTCGAACGCGGCGACATCGATGAGGCGCTCGACGCCATCGGGCCGGTTCTCGCCGACAGCAAACGCTGCCCGATCCAGGAGGCATTCCTGCTCGGCGGCCTGCTCTACGAGCGGCGCAAGGATTCGGCAAAGGCGCGCGAGTTTTTCCGCGCGTGCGCGGACATGTCTTCTCGCAGTTGCGCGGCGGACGAATGCCGGCGCTACGCACAGATGATCCAGTGAACAAGGTTCTGGCGGATGGAAACAGCAAACTTCGGCACATTCCTCAGGGAAGAACGCGAGCGACGGCAGATCTCCTTGGCCGTGCTCGCCCATTCGACCAAGCTGTCGGTTTCCTCGCTCAAGCTCATGGAAGCGGGAAATCTCGACGACCTGCCGCCCGATGTGTTCGTGCGCGGCTTCATCCGCTCCTACGCCAAGACCATTGGCATTCCCAGCAACGAGCCGCTCGGGCTGCTCGATCAGGTCCTCTCCGAGCGCCGTCGCGCCGCCGCGCCGCCTGTGGCCATGGTGACCAGGAGCGAGCGCCGGGCCACGAGTCACAACCCGCTGCCTCTCGATCCGCAGGCCGAGGACGAGGTGCAGGCACCCCGCCGCGGCATCGGGCTCGCGGTCTTCGTCATCATCGTGCTGCTCATCGCCACCATCACGCTCTCGCTCTTCCTGCGCCAGCAACCGCAGTCGGGTGAAGGCCTCAGCCTCGAGGACGGCGCCGGCGAAGTGTCACCGCTCTCCGCCGCGCGCTCCGGCTGACCAGCCGCCGCCTCTCGTCGTGAGGCATCTCATCGCCACGCCGGCCATCCTGCTGCGGCGGGTGGCTTATGGCGAGGCGGATCTCATCGTCACGCTACTCGGACTCGACACCGGGCGCGCGTCCGCCCTCGCGCGAGGCGCGCGCAAGAGCTCCCGACGTTTTCCTGGCGGGCTCGAGCCAGGGTTGGCCGGCGAAGCGCGACTGCGCGATCGTCCTGGCGCCGAGCTGATGGCCTTCGAGTCCTTCGACGCCCGCGGCGACCGGCCAGGCCTGGCCGGGGATCTGGCCAAGGCGGCGCACGCGGCCTACGCGGTCGAGCTGTGCGATCGCCTCTGTCCGCCCCGTCAGCCCGAGAAGGCGGTCTTCGCCTGGCTCGACGAATTCCTGTCCAGACTGGACAAGGGCACGGCAACCGCCGAGCGCCTGCGCGTCTTCGAGCTGGGGCTCCTGCGCGCGCTCGGTCTGGGGCCATCGCTCGGCCGCTGCGCCCAGTGCGGGCGCGAGGAGCTCGGTGACGCCGACGTTGGCTGGCGCCCCGAGGCAGGCGGCGTGTTCTGTCTCGACTGCGCGAAAGCCACGGAACGCATGAGCGCCGGCACCCGCCAGGCGCTGGTCAAGCTGGACAGCGCCTCCCTGCCCGACGCCGAAGCCCTGCAGCTCGACCGCGCCACCGCCGCCGCTTGCCGCCGGGCCGTGCTCGCCCTCTTGCGCGAACACGTGCACGGGCCGCTCCGCTCGCTCGAATTCATGGAAAAGATGTCGGGTTCCCGTTGACTGTCGACGCGGTACCGCTAGATTGCCGCCTCACCATGCCAGCGACATCACTCGACACCATTGTCAGTCTCTGCAAGCGCCGCGGCTTTGTTTTTCCTTCCTCGTCGGTCTACGGCGGCCTGGGCAGCACCTGGGACTACGGCCCGCTCGGTGTCGAGCTGAAGAACAACGTCAAGCGGGCCTGGTGGCGTTCCGTCGTGCACGAGCGTGAGGACATGGAGGGGCTTGACGCCGCCATCCTCATGAACCGCCTGGTGTGGAAGTACTCGGGCCACGAGGCCACCTTCTCGGACCCCATGACCGACTGCCGCGCGTGCAAGACGCGGCCGCGCGCGGACCACCTGTTCGCGGCGCAGAAGGGGCGTGACCCCAAGGGCCTGGCGGAAATCAACGAGGCTATCGCGGCGAAGGAGATTGCCTGCCCCAAGTGCGGTTCGAAGGATCTGACGCCAGCGCGGCCGTTCAATCTGATGTTCCGCACCAGCGTCGGTCCCGTCGATTCAGGCGACGATTCGGGGTTGGTCTATCTGCGGCCGGAGACCGCGCAGGGGATCTTCGTCAACTTCGGCAACGTGCTCGATACCATGCGGCGCAAGCTGCCCTTTGGCATCGCTCAGGTTGGCAAGGCCTTCCGCAACGAGATCACGCCCGGCAACTTTACCTTCCGCACCCGCGAGTTCGAACAGATGGAGATCGAATACTTCGTGCGCCCCGGCGAGGACGAGGCCGCGCACGATGCGTGGATCGCCGAGCGGACCAACTGGTACTTGCAGCTCGGCATGCGCAAGGAGAACCTGCGCGCGCGCGAGCAGGAGAAGCACGAGCTCGCCCACTACGCCAAGCGCTGCGTGGATCTCGAATACCGCTTCCCCATGGGCTGGAGCGAGCTGGAAGGCATCGCCAACCGGACCGATTTCGATCTGAAAGCCCACAGCCGCTCGCCGGAAAATCCCGACGCCGTCGGGGAGCTGAAGTACTTCGATCAAGAACAGAAGCAGCACCTCGTTCCCTACGTCATCGAACCCTCGGCCGGCGCCGACCGCGCGACCCTGGCGTTCCTGTGCGATGCCTACGAAGACGCCCTGGTCAAGGAGCCGCCGGCGGAAGAGACCGCCAAGCTGCGCGAGCTGGTCGAGAGCTTCGCGCGTTCGGTGGGTCGCCGCGAAGGCATGGCCGCCGAGGTCAAGCAGCGCCTGGTGTCGGCGGCCGAGGCCATTGTCGCCGGTTTGCCTGCCACCTTGCCGCAACTCATCGGGCTCATGGAGGATGGGGAAGCGGGCAGCATCGAGGTCATGAAGAAGGTGCGCGGGGTAGGGGAGAAGATCGCCGAGGAGCATACCCGGACGGTGCTGCACCTCCACCCCAGGCTGGCGCCCCTGACCGTGGCCGTGTTTCCCCTCAAGCGCAACGACGCTCGCCTGGTCGAGATGGCCCGCGGGTGTAAGCGCGACCTGCAGCGCGCGGGTCTGCGCGCGGTCTACGACGACACGGGCGCCATCGGCAAGCTCTACCGCCGGCAGGACGAAATCGGAACGCCATGGTGCGTCACTGTGGATTTCCAGAGCCTCGATGACCAGACCGTGACCGTGCGTGATCGGGACAACATGCAGCAAGAGCGGTGCAAGGTCTCCGAGCTGGCAACGGCGCTGGCCTCCCGGCTAGCGTGAGCGGCCACCCCAGCGAAGCCTACCCGTCCGAGGAGCGTCGACGGGGCTTTCAATCCCCGGCGCTCCCTGCTAGAAAACCCCACCGATGCCAACCAAGAAGAAGATGGGAAGTAAAGCCATGAAACCGACCCAAGCACGAGCCTCCAAGGCGAAGAAGACGACCAAGGCGAAGGCCACGAAGACGACCAAGCCCCAAGCAGCCGGAAGACGCGCCGTCAAGCGCGTGTACTTCTTCGGCGGCGGCAAGGCCGACGGTAACAAGGACATGAAGAACCTGCTCGGCGGCAAGGGTGCCAACCTCGCCGAGATGACGAACATCGGCGCTCCCGTGCCGCCTGGCTTCACCATCACCACCGAGGTGTGCACCGAGTACTACCTGAACCGCGGCAAGTTGCCGGCCGGCCTCGACGCGGACATCAAGGCTTCCGTCGCGCGTATGGAGAAGCTCCTGGGAAAGAAGTTCGGCGATCCGGAGAACCCGCTCTTGGTTTCGGTGCGCTCCGGTGCCCGCGCTTCCATGCCGGGCATGATGGACACGATTCTGAACCTTGGCCTCAACGACCAGACCGTGCTCGGTCTGGCCAAGGCCTCGGGTGGCGAGCGCTTCGCATACGACAGCTACCGCCGTTTCGTCGCCATGTACGGCGACGTCGTGCTCGAGATGAAGCCGGAACGCAAGGAGGACCACGACCCCTTCGAGGTGATTCTCACCGCCAAGAAGAAGGCGATCGGCGTGAAGGTCGACTCGGAGCTCCCTGCCTCGGCCCTGAAAGAGCTGGTGGGCGAGTTCAAGGCCGCCATCAAGCAGCACAAGGGCGTCGACTTCCCGACCAACCCGCTCGACCAGCTTGCCGGCGCCATCATGGCCGTGTTCCGGAGCTGGGAAAACGATCGTGCCAAGGTGTACCGCAAGTTGAATGGAATCCCGTCGGAATGGGGCACCGCGGTCAACGTGCAAGCCATGGTGTTCGGCAACAAGGGCAGCGACTCGGCTACCGGCGTGTGCTTCACGCGCAATCCGGCCACCGGCGAGAACCTGTTCTACGGCGAGTTCCTGGTGAACGCCCAGGGCGAAGACGTGGTGGCGGGCATCCGCACCCCGCAGAAGATCGCCGAGCTCGAGCAGGACTTCCCCACCGCCTACCGGCAGCTCCTCGACATCCGCAAGAAGCTCGAGAAGCACTACAAGGACATGCAGGACATCGAGTTCACCATCGAGAACGAGAAGCTGTTCATGCTTCAGTGCCGCAATGGCAAGCGCACCGGTTTCGCCGGCGTGCGCATCGCGGTCGAGATGGTGGACGAGAAGCTCATCGGCAAGGACGAGGCGCTCCGCCGTGTCGAACCCGAGGCGCTCAACCAGCTCCTGCGTCCCGTCTTCGACGGCGCGGCCAAGGCCGCGGCGGTCAAGGAAGGGCGCCTCTTGGCCAAGGGCCTGCCCGCCGGACCTGGCGCCGCCACCGGCCGCATCGTGTTCTTCGCCGACGACGCCGAGACCTGGGCCACGCGCGGCGAGGCCGTCATCCTCTGCCGCCACGAGACCTCGCCCGAGGACATCCGTGGCATGAATGCGTCGCTGGGCTTCATCACCGCCTTCGGCGGCATGACCTCGCACGCGGCGCTGGTTGCCCGTCAGATGGGCAAGGTGTGCATCGTCGGCTGCGACGCCATCTCGTTCGACTATCACGCGCGCACCATGACCGTGAATACGGCCAAGGGCACGGTCGTGCTCCGGGAAGGCGACTGGGTGTCGCTCGACGGCTTCACCGGCGAGTTCATCAAAGGTCGCATCAACACTACGCCGTCGGAGGTCATCCGGGTGCTCATCGAGAAGAACCTGGATGCGAAGGACGCGCCGGTCTACCAGCAGTACGCCAAGCTGATGACCTGGGCGGATGCCAAGCGCCAGCTCAAGGTGCGCGCCAACGCCGACCAGCCCGACCAAGCCGAGGCCGCCGTGGCCTTCGGCGCGCAAGGCATCGGCCTCTGCCGGACCGAGCACATGTTCTTCGGCGAGGGCAAGATCGGCCCGATGCGCGAGATGATCGTGGCCGAGAACGAGACCGACCGTCGCGCCGCCCTCGCCAAGCTACTGCCGCTACAGCGTGAGGACTTCGCCGGTATCTTCCGCGCGATGGGCAGCCGCCCGGTGACCATCCGGACACTCGATCCACCGCTGCACGAGTTCTTGCCCCACGACGAGGCAGGCGTGGCCGAGTTGGCAAGTGCCACGGGCAAGAGCCCGGAGGCCATCAAGCAACGCATCGCCGACCTGCACGAGTCGAACCCGATGCTCGGCCACCGAGGCTGCCGCCTGGGCGTGACCTATCCGGAAATCACCGAGATGCAGGCGCGCGCCATCATCGAGGCCGCCGTCGAAGTCACCAAGAAAGGCATCAAGACCGAGCCCGAAATCATCATCCCCTTCATCGGGACCAAGAAGGAGCTCGACCTGCAGACCGCGGTGGTTCGCGCCGCCGCCCAGCAGGTGATGGCCGAAACCAAGACCAAGGTGAGGTACCTGGTGGGCACCATGATCGAGATCCCGCGCGCCGCCATCACGGCCGACAAGATCGCGGAGACGGCCGAGTTCTTCTCTTTCGGCACCAACGACCTGACCCAGACCACCTTCGGTCTCTCTCGCGACGACGTGCCCAAGGTGCTTGCCTCGTACCTCGACAAGGAGGTCTACAAGGTGGATCCCTTCGTGTCGATCGACCGCGAGGGCGTCGGCTATCTGATGAAGCACGCCGTGACCGCCGGCCGCAGCACCCGCAAGGACCTCAAGTGCGGCATCTGCGGCGAGCACGGCGGCGACCCGTCCTCGGTGGAGTTCTGCCACCTGATCGGGCTCAACTACGTGTCCTGCTCGCCGTACCGTCTGCCCATCGCGCGTCTGGCCGCGGCCCAGGCCGTTCTCAAGAAGTAGAGATTAGCCACGTTGGACCAGAGAGGGCACAGAGAAGACGGAGGGCACGGAGAAGAAGGCCCTTCTTTCTCCGGCCTCCGTGCCCCCTCCCATCCTTGGGCCTCTCCCGCGAACGACCATCAGCGCGGCCGCGCGGCTTTCCTGCTCGCGCTGGTGGTGGTCGGGGGAGGCTGCAATTTCGGGCAAAGCGGAATTGCACCCCCGGCCAATCGCATCTTCCTGCCCGCGGGCATCGTGACCGATCGCGATGAGGATTTTCTCTACGTCGTCAATTCCAATTCCGACTTGCGGTTCAACGCTGGAACCCTCGCCGCCGTCGACCTGAGCCGGGCGCGCGCCGCCCTGGCGCAGGCCGCGGCTAATCCGCCCGCGGTTTGCGCCAAGACGCGTTTTTCGCGCACCGAACCGGTACCGGACGACTATTGCTGCCGCGACCTGGTCGACAGCAATGTGCTCAACTGCAATGAGCCGCAGTTCATTCAGGCCGACGCGACCGTGGCGCTGGGCAGCTTTGGCAGCGCCGTGACTCTCCAGCGTTTCGAACGTGGCCCCGAGGTGGTGCGACGGTTGTTCGTCGCGGTTCGCGCCGAGCCGTCCATCACCTTCGCCGACGTCACGGTGTCCGGCGGCGCGGTGTCCATCCGCTGCACAGGCCCCCGCCAGGGTGGCGCGCCCCAACTGGGGGGTGCTTACTGCGACGACAACTGGCGGCTGCGCCGACCGAGTGGCGTCACCCCTGGGGCACTGGTCCTGCCGGAGGAGCCACACGTTCTGGGGCTCGATGATTCCCTGGGCATTCTCTCCATCGGCCACCTGACCGTTACCGCCAACTCCCAGGTCCAGGGCGGAGGCGTTTCCACCGTGGACGTATGCAACCCGCAGATCGACAGTCCCCGCTTCGCCGGTCTGGCGCGCACCACGTTTCTGCCGGCTTCACTTTCGCAAGCGGTCGCCGCGCTTTCCCCTGGCGACCCGGCCAATCCCGACACCCGGCTTTACGCGACCGCGCGCTATTCAGCCGCCATCAGCGGGCTGGTGCTACGCGATTCCTCCCAGAAGGCTTGCGCCCCTGCCGGGGAAGATCGCGATTTGACCATGGTCCCGGCCGAGTCCTTCTACTCGTCGGCCTTCCTGCCCCATGGCGCCGACATTCGCGGCATCCTTTTCTCGGCCGACGGCAGCAAGGCTTTCGTCTTGCATCGGAACGACGCGGATGCCATCGCCAATCCACCCGCGCTGGCCGTTCTCGACCGAAACCGTCTCGCCGACGGCACCGTGTCCAATACCCCCCTCACTGTGCTGGAGGTTTGCGGCGGCCCCACTTCGATGCAGATGCACGACGCCGGCCGGGGCGCCCGCATCTACGTGACCTGCTACGACGACGGGCAGATCTACGTCGTGGACCCGAACATCCTCGTGGTCACCGCGATCATTGATGCGGG
>JADGRD010000299.1 GCA_017881285.1 Pseudomonadota bacterium
GATCGCTACTGGGACCCCAACGTCGGCACGATTGACTCCCGGGTGGCCTCCTCGCCCGGTCTCGAGGTTCTCGACGCGATGAAGCCGGTCCTCATGAGGAACAACCGGTGGCGCTGCGACAAAGGCTGGGACGTGGACCTGGACGACGGCTCGACCAACTACCAGATTACCAACAACCTCTTCCTGGCCGGCGGTCTCAAGTGGCGCGAGGGCTACCACCGAACCGGCGACAACAACATGTTCGCCGTGGGCGCCAGGATGAGCGTGCACGTGTGGCCCAAGAACAGCGACGACGTATTCACCCACAATATCTTTCACAACTACGATCCGGCCAATCCGGAAGCCTGGGGCAAGACGGTGGACTACAACCTGTTCACGGACGCAGCGTCGCTGAACACGGCCCGCGGGTACGGCGTGGACAAAAACTCGGCATCAGCGAGCAACCCCGGCTACGTCGATACGGCCCATGGCAACTATCAGCTCACTTCGTCATCGCCCGCGCTTGCGCTCGGGATCAAGAGCATACCAGCGGACAGCTACGGCGTAGTCAGCCTGAGCCTGCGGGCGCAAGCCCGTACGCCGTCGTTTGGCGCCACATCGACCCCCGGGAATCCCGACGGCGGAACGCGCGACGCCAACCCGATCACCTGGCGTGGCGCCCAAGTGAAGAACCTCATCGGCCTTGACGAACGATCGGCGACCGGCCTCGGTGCCGACGTCGGCGTTCTGGTCGTCACCGTTCCTGCCGGGAGCCAGGCTGCGACCGACGGTTTCAAGAACTACGACGTGATTCTCCAGTTCGCTGACCAGTCCGTGGTTTCGCTCGACGACCTCAACCGCCTGTACGCCGCGGCTACGGCCGGTCAACAGGTCAAGGTCGGCGTTCACCGGGACCAGCAGGACATCACGATCACGATGACTCGATGAGCACGCACCAAACGCACGCTCCATGACGTCACCGCCCTAAGAACAACTCGCCAACAGAACCACGGCAAGCACGCGGCGACCTGTCATCGCTCCAGGATACACAAAGCTTCTCCTCCCGCCATGCGGAATGCAGGTGTAGACTTCTGCAATGGGCGCGGTGCTACGCTTGAGCATGACTGCCCTTCTCCTCGCCCCCGCATCTTCGGCGTGCGGTTCACACGGAGGCTCCCCATCACCTCCGCCGGGGCACGCAGCAGATGGATCGGTGAACATCGCACCGACCTGCGCCGCCGCGCCCACCGTCCACCAGGGCGAAGGCACGTACTACACGTTTGCGGACGGATCAGGCAACTGCATGTTTCCTGCCACGCCGGCCGATCTCGACATCGGGGCGATGAACCACGTCGACTACGCGGCCTCCGCCGCCTGCGGTATGTGCGCACATGTGGTCGGCGCGAAAGGACAGCTCACCATCCGCATCGTCGATCAATGCCCCGAATGCCCTGCCGGCAACATCGACTTCAGCCCGTCGGCGTTTGCGAAGCTCGACGATATCGAAAAGGGAAGGATTCCGATCACGTGGACGTACGTTGCGTGCGCGGTAACGGGGCCGATCATCTATCACTTCAAGGACGGCAGCAGTCAATGGTGGACGGCCGTGCAGATCAGGAACCATCGCTACGGCGTCGCCAAGCTCCAATACCACGCCACGAACGGCGCCTGGGTGGAGGTGCCGAGGCTCGACTACAACTACTTCGTCGAAGCCTCCGGCATGGGCCCGGGTCCGTACACGTTCCGCGTCACCGACGTGAACGGCGCGGCGCTCGAGGACGCTGGCGTCCCCTTGGTCGAGAACGGCGATAGCGTTGGAACGAACCAGTTTCCCGCATGCGCAACGCCTTGAGCCCCATGCCGAGCGACCGGCACCTCGAAGTAGCCGGGCATGGCCCTCCCGTTCAGTTCCAAAAGCGGGCACGATCGCGGCGACCGCGATCGATTCCCGCGCACCTGGTGTGATCGTCTCCGCCACTGCCCGAGGCCGCGCCCGGGCTCGGAAGACCCCTCCAACTCGCTGCCCATCGCCAAGAACAAGAAACCGCGACCGGGCACCCATCGCCGCGGCTACATCCCCTGGCACCTGCTCATGCGCTAGCTTGGGATCGACGTCGAGACTGTCCGCGCTGACGCGGGCCAAGCGTAGGCGACCTCGAGGTCGCCATGCCGGCTGTCCCCCTCTGACCAGACCGCTCGCCATCCGCCAGCGGACAGGCCGTTGCCTGCACTGACACGGAAAACCGGCCCCGAGACGGCTAGGTTTCCGTAGAAATTCAGCCCTCCGCACACCCTCCGGAACACCTTTCTGACCTTCGGGCACCAGTCTACTACCACGCCCAACACGCCCGGAGTGCGTTTGTAACAATTACGGCCCGGGCGTCTCCAGAAGGTCCTGGTTCGCAGCTGCGCTGGGTCTGGGCGAGGCACAACCGGAGAGTCTAGAAGGTAATCGGCGTCGGGGTCACGCGATCGCTGGCGGCGCCGGCTCCGTAGGTGCATTCGCTGCCCCAGCAGAGGAGACTGCCGTCGGATAGGACGGCGCAACTGTGGGTCACACCCAGCGACAGCTGTTTGACATTCGACAGCCCGGAAACCGCGACGGGGTGCGAACGATCGATCTGTGAACCATCGCCCAACTGTCCGACGTTGTTGTATCCCCAGCACTTCGCCGTCTTGTCGGCCAGAACCGCGCACATGTGGTATTCGCCGGCAGCCACGTCGACCACGCCGGACAGGCCGGGCACGGCGGCCGGCGTGGGGCGGCCGGTGGTGGTCCCATCCCCCAGCGCGCCGTAGGCATTGTCACCCCAGCAGCTCACCGTCGCATCGTCGAGCAGTGCACACGCGACATTGGCGCCCACGACCACCTTCACCACGTGGGAGAGGCCGGCAACTGCACCCGGTAGTTCGCCGTTGCCGAAGCCGCCCGTCCAGTTCATTCCCCAACACTGGACCGTGCCATCGGTCAGCAGCGCGCAATTCTGCATGGCGCCCGCGGAGATCTGGCTGACGTTGGCGAGCCCGGAAACCATCACGGGCGCAAGGCTGTCCATCGTCGTTCCGTTTCCGAGCTGTCCGCTCGAGTTGTAGCCGTAGCAGCTCGCGGTTCCGTCCAGAAGCAGAACGCACGAGTGGTATTCGCCAAGGGAGACTTGCTTGACGGCTTTGCCTCCGAGCACGACCCAAGGAACATCTCGCGTGTTGGTGCTACCGTCGCCGAGCTGGCCGTAGTTGTTCGAACCCCAGCAGCGGAGAGTGCCATCCGCAAGCTGGGCGCAGCTGTCGACGTAATCAGCCGCGACATGGACTACACCCGAGGCGCCGGCCGGGGTTGGCTTCGATCCTTTGCTCCAGCAGCGTACGGTGGCATCCGTCATCAGAACGCAGCTTTGGCACCAACCGGCGGCTACTTCCTCAGCGCGAGGGGAAGCAGCCAGAAGCAGGAAGACGAAGCCATCGCGGCCGCCGGCGCCTCCGCCGGTCACGAACCTGGTCTTGTCCGGCGAAACTGCGAGCCCCAGGGCCTGACCGCCGGTTGACCACACGGCCGACAGCGAGAAACTTCCCGCGGCGCCGCGGGTCCACAGGTTGACGACCCCCGACCAATCGTTGCTGAGCAGGTGATTCTGATCGACCCATGTGACGTGGCTGACATAGACCGAATGTCCGCTCAGCGATTGCAGCAGCTTGCCGCTGGCGGCGTCCCAGATCTTGATGACGTTGCCATCTCCGGTCGATGCGATTTGCCCGCCATCGGGCGAGAAATCGGCATCCGCCATCTCGCTGGTGATGGCGAGCGTTCCGACGAGCTCCCCGGTCTGCACCTTCCACAGGCGCGCCTGGCCATCGAAGACGCCGGCGATCAGCAACGAATCGTCGGGGGAGAAGTGAACGTTGTGTGCGGTGCTCGGGACCGGCATGCCCCGCACGCGGGCTCCGTCGGAAATCCGCCAAATCTCGACGTCGCCCTGGATGCCGCCCGTCGCCAGCAAGGTTCCGTCGTGGGAAAAGGCCAATGCGTCCGCATACCAGCCGGTGTTGGCCGCAAGGGTGCGTACCAGCGTTCCCGTCGCAACCTGCCAAAGTCGGACAAAGGCCACGTTATCGATGCCGCTCTGGAGCGTGCCTGCGGTCGCCAGGAGCTGGCCATCGGGCGAGAAGGCGACCGCGTAGGTCGTCTCGGAATTCGGGCCGGACGGATTCCACAGGAGCGCGCCATCGCTGAGGCGCCAAACGGAAGCGCTCGGCTGTGCATCGTCCCCTCCGGTGGCCAGGAGTTGCCCGTCCGGCGAATAGGCAACCGCGAAGGTATGTCCACAGGGATTGACGACGCCAGGCGCGGTGGTAATGGGGCCACAGGTCGTCGCGGCGCCGGTGGTCACTTGGGTTGTGACGACGGTCGAGCCGCCGGTTCCAACTGCCGTGCCGGTTCCGGCGCCCGCGCCTCCGGTCGCTCCTCCCGTCGCGGCCGGTTGGGTCGAGCCAGCCCCGCCCGAGGTGATGACCGGATCCGTGTCGCCCACCATGGCCGTCTGATTGCAGGCCGGCGAGCTCGCCAGTGCCAGCAGGGTCACACTCCGGGCCACCATGCGCGGCAGAAGCGTTCGAGGTATGCGCGGTTGCTGGTTCATGATTTGGCCTCCGACCATGAATGGACGTATGCCCTTCGCTTTATGACGGGCACGCTCACTTGGTTTGGGAATTCACGAGGGTGTGGATGCGGCCCACGTAGGCCGACGCCGGGTACTGCCTGGCAAATTCGTCCGCCTTCCGGCGAGCCTCCGCCATCCGGCCGAGATCGACGAGAGCGGTGATGGCAATCAGCTCGCGTTCTTGGTCGAGGGAGCTTCCGGGAAAACGTCGCCGGTGCTCCTCGGCCAATGCCAGCGCCCCCGCGGGGTCGCGGGGCAATGCGCGGTGGGCGCGGTTGAGTAGGGGAAATTCGTCGTCACCAGCCGCGCTGCCGGTGCCGGCCCGGCGATTGCGCGATGGGGCCGCTGCCTTCGCCTTGTCTGGGCTCGGAGTCATCGCAGGCGCAGATTGGTTCGGCGGCAATTCGACCGGCATCGCAATGGCCACGGGTTCGGTTGGCGGCGGTGCGATGCTCGGACGCATCGGTTTGCTGGCTGTCGCCGGCAGGCCGCGGTTCTGCCTCGGCGCCGTCGCGCGGGTTTGATGCAAGACCAACACGGTTCCTCCGCCGATTGCAGCGCTGGTCACGAGCGCCGCCAGCACCAGCTTGGCCGAGCCCGCCGAGAGCCATGTGGTGATGCCGCCCGTGGACGCCGGGGCTGCCTTCACCAGCGCTGCCGTGGCGACCGCCGCGGTCGCGCCCACACAGGCAAAGACGCCTTGCTCCAGCGCCTCGAGCTGCTTGTCGTCGGGACCGGCGGCCTGCGCCGC
>JADGRD010000300.1 GCA_017881285.1 Pseudomonadota bacterium
TCGTTCGCGTAGTGGGTCATCAGCTGGAAGGCGGTGACGACAGCCTGACCGAGCAGGTACGCCAAAGGATCGAGTCTCCGGCCGTGCGCCAGCGCCACGGCCGCGCCCAGGCCGTAAGAAACGAATCCGCCCAGCAGAAACAGCGGGCGCCCGAGGCGGACAAAGGCGGAAAGACTGCGCGCGGCGGCTGACAGGGGCCGCGGGATGAAGCGCGGCTTGCCGGCCATCGCGGCCTGGTAGCTCGGATGGCCGAAGAGCACGGCCTCCTCGGCGCGCACACGATGGCGCAGCACCCAGACGTGAGCCGCCGAACCGAGTGCGGCGCTCAGCCAGGCCGCGTGCACCAGCGGCAGCGCAAGCAGTTCCAGGAAGACCGCCGCATAGTTGGGGTGGCGGATCCAGCGGAACGGGCCCCGTGCGACGATCGCCAGGCTGCCCGGGCCACGGTTCCGCTCCGCAATGGAATCCATGATGGCCACGTTCCAGTGCGGGCCGAGGGTGGCGATCACCCACCAGCGCAACGCGCTCGCTGCCGCCAGCAATGCCAGCATGGCACAGGCCAGCACCGGCACCGGCGCACGCCGGGTCACCCAGGCCTCGACGCCGGCCCCAAACAGAATGCAGACGTGGAGCAGTACCATCGCGCCGAAGTGCGGCTCGCGCACGGGGGCCGCTCCACTTGCGCGCAGCACACGCCGGTTGTGTCGCGACAGCAACAGCTCCGCCAGCCGGATTGCCCCGACCAGCACCAGCAACGCCGTGTAGAGCGGCAGTGTGTGGGCTAGTTCCATTGCAGCAGGCACAGCTCCGTCGACAGGCCCGGACCGAAGGCGCCCAGCAATCCGTAGGCGCCGGCGCGCGGGCGATACTGCCTCATCCAGCGCTCCAGCACGAACAGGACCCCTGCGCTCGACAGGTTGCCGTAGTCGCGCAGCACGTCCCACGAGGGCTGGGTCCGGGTGCGGTCGAGCCCCAGCGCTTCCTCGATCGCCAGGAGGATGCGCTTGCCGCCCGGGTGAAGCACGCAGCAATCGAGATCCGCGCGACCAATTCCGGCGCGGCCGAGCAAACGCTCGACGATGGGACTGAGGTTGGCGCGCAGGATGTCCGGCAGCTCCTTGCCCAGGACGACGTGCAGCCCATCGTCATGCAGCTCGAAGCCGAGCACGTCCAGGCTGCCCGGGTGAAGATGGGTCTCGGCGTCGAGCAGAGCAACCCCGCTGGCGGCCCGGCGTCCGGTCAGCAGCACCGCCGCTGCGCCGTCACCAAACAGCGCGGTCGACACCAGTTGCGCCGTGCTCGCGTCATCGGGCTGGAAACTGAGGGTGGGCAGCTCGACCGCGACGACCAGTACATAGGCCTCGGGATACCCACGCAGAAAATCGTGCGCGCGGGCCAGCGCGGAGGCACCCGCCACGCAGCCCAGCTCGGTGATGGGTAGCCGGCGCACGTCGGGGCGAAAGCCCAGGTCATTGGCCAGATGGGCATCGAGCGACGGGATCATGAAACCAGTGCAGGAAACCGTGATGACTAGGTCGACCGCCCGGGGCGAAACCCCCGCGGCTGCCAAACAGTCCGCGGCCACCGTACGGCCGAGCTGAACCGCGCTGTCGCGATAGAGCGCCATCGTCTCCGACAACGTACGCGGCGTGCTCAATCGATCCAGCGGCAGCACGCTCCAGCGCTGTTTCACCAGCGCGTTGTCGAACAGGGCCATCACCGCATCCAGCCGGCCGCGCGCAACTGGCAGAAGGGGTCGAAGCGAGCGCTTCACGCTCTCCTGGTCGAGACAGTGCTCGGGTACCGCCGTCGCGGTTGCCAGGATCGCGCTGCTTCCGGCTGGCGATGGTCCGTCCAAGTCGGCCGACATGTCTTCACCTCACCACGGTCGAGCCCGTGTCATGGCGCCGTCCGCGGCCGCACCACGCGTTCGGCGACACGAGCGCAGTGGCCGCACTCGTCGCAGCCCGTGGCGTGGCAGCCGCCCGGCAGAATCACGTCGTCCAGGGCGCGGTTGTCGATCGACCACGGCACCTCCAGCTTCATGAACTGCCGCGCTCCCCGTAGCAACGCCAGCGCCCGCCGTACGCCCAGATGGCGAAGTGAGTCTACGACCGGCAGCCGGCGTCGTCGCGGCGGCAAGCCGCGCGGCCCGATGAGCTGCAAGAGATCGCCTTCCCAGCGCCGGCTGTGGTAGGCGCGCACGCGCTCTACCAGGGCATCGCTGGAGCAAGCGCGGTCCACGATCTTGAAGCTCTGGACACCCAGCTCGCGGTAGCGATCCAGATCCTCGGGCCGGATGAAGTCGGAGCGGATCAGATTGACCGGATCGCGCCGTTTCTCCTCCATGCACCAGCGCACGCAGGGATCCATGGGTTGTGTCCCCGGACGGGACGAGTGCGAGAGCCGGGCGACGTGCGTGCGCGCCAGCGGGCAGCGCAGGATGCACCCGATGTTGACCGGCACCTCGATACTCGCGCGCGTGGTTGCGGCGATGTGCTTGATGCCGCCGAGATCGCGACACAGCACGTGCGTGTCCAGCGCGATGATGTGCGCGCCAAGCGTCTCCCAGTAACGGGCTTGCTCGACGGTGGCTACCCCGACGAACACGCCCACCCGCACGCGCAGCGGTGTCTCGCAAGCCAGCGCAACCAGCCACGGGTGCGCCACTGTCACCGCGGTCACCCCCATACCCACCGCACGCGCCATGGCCCGGCGTAATCGGCGCTCGAGGCCGACATTCTCCTCGTGCCCGGCCAGGCACAGCGGATTGAGCAGCAGGTTGAATCCCATCCCGGCCGCCCGACACCGGGCTACGTGCCGTTCGAGTACGCGCCACGAGGTGGGCGGGACCATGGCACGCGGCCGCCCGTGCCCGACCGGGGCGTCGTCGCAGGAGCCGAACAGCTCGTCGACCTCCATCCCGGCCAGTCGCTCCGGAAGCTCATCGTCGAAATTGCTTGCCACCGAGAACATCGAATCCCCCCAAATCTGGAATGGGCCGCAGCCTGACACGACAGAGACCCCGAGTCACGGCCAGGCTGGGCCAGGCAATCCCGCGACAGCCGTGAAGGTCGTCGTCGCTGGTTCGTCCCTGATTCCGCGCCTTGCTGCGGGCTCAGGGGGACACGCCTCCGCCGCGTGGTCCGGGCCCGCCGGTAGCTTCGCGCCGACACCGGAGCCACCGCGCTTCGGCAAGCGGCCGATGGGGATCCGCCGGAATCTAGAGATAGTCGCCCGGTAGGTGGAGAAGAAGCGCATCTACCATCCTCCTCCTTCAATTTGAGCGCGGCGGCACCTCATCTTGATTGAGCGGGCACAATTCTGGAAGGTTTCGCGGTGCAAGTACTCGAAATCTCATGGCTCATCAGTGGCCTGGAAGGTGCAGTACCCCAAAGCCAATCCGCCCACGCGAGGACCATCCTCTTTGACACACAAAGGCGTCGCCAGGTTCGTGAAGGTGGATGAAGTGAAGCTCCTGCCTGTCAACGTCAGTGCCAAGCAGCCTCCTCGCCGTGGATCGCATCGTCGACCCGACGACCGCGCTGGCGGTAGGCCTGAAAGTGGATTCGGAGGCGCTTCCGGTGGCGGTCGTGGCCGGTATTCAGGACGGGACGATCAGCCTGACCGATCCCGCGACCACCGTGGTCCTGCTCAAGCTCGACGCCGTCGTCGGCGTCAAGGGCACGGTGGAGACCATCGGCGGTGTGGATTCGCTGACCCGGGTCGGGTTTGCCTGTGCTTTGTGCCATTCGAACGTCGACAACTCATTTGCGCCCGGTATCGGCAAGCGGTCGATGGTTGGCCCAATCGCGATCTCGACGTCGGTGCCATTGTCGCGCTCCTTCGACACGGGAGTCTCGGGCAATGGGGCCGAGGTAGGCAACCTCACCTTTGCCGTTCCCAGCACCGCCCCCGACCCGCTCTTTTACGACTGCTCCCTTCACGCCGCCATGACCGGAACGATCCACATCATGGATTAACCAGGACAAAGAATGCCTATCATGCGCAAGACCATAGGGTGACCCAATGAGCTCTATCGTTTGGCTTGGCTTCATGGTCGTCTTTGTGGTCGCCGCGGTTCTCAGTCACCACACTCCGAAGGGAGGGAAACCGGTAGCGGGTACCCGCCTGATGAAAAGCGCACGCGGGATTCTAATCGTCGGAATGGTTGTCTGCGGCGCCATCGGCGTGTGGAGCGCGTTCAAACACTAAGTACGGATGATGGCTTATACCCGGAGACCATCGCACAGTTCGGCGGGTTTCCCGCCGTGGTAAGCGTGGCGTCGTCCCAGGGTATGGTCAACGCGATCGCGCACCTTGGCGAAGATGCCACCGCGCTCGTCGAGATCGCTAACCCGCACTTCGAGGGGCTCGATTCCAGTTCGAGTTATCGGGCATGAAGCCCGAAGGTGATGCGGAGGCGAGACGCCGCGCCAGGCTTGCCCGGTTGGACCCGCTTGGAGGTTACACCGGCTCGGTGGAGATGCCTGCCGCCGTCCACAGCACGGCCTTGCCCGGGACCAGGAGACGGCGGGAAGGGGCCGTACCGACCGGGGTGCCGGGACCAAACCCTCCTCCGGGGGGGACGGTGACGGCTTGGACGCTTCCGGCGGCGTTGTTCCAGATCACGACGAACGTGCCGGCGGCGTCACCCGCCACGCCAACGCCACCCTTGTCGTTGAGGGCTGAGAGCAGCGTGGGCGCTCCCCAGGCTCCGCCCGCCGGGCATCGCGAAGCGTAGCTCAGGGTGCCCGTTGTCTTGATCACCGCGAAGACCACGATGGCGTTGCCCGCGCCGTCGATCGCGGTGTCAATCCCCGCGACGTTGGGGCCGGGTAGCTGGGTGACGCTGCTCCAGGTTCCACCAGCGCTACGGGTGACGACGTTGTTGCTCGCGCTGTTCGCCTGCCAGGCAAACGAGGCCGCGCCAGCGTCGTTGAGCGCGACTTGCAGCGGCGGTAATGCATTCCTGGGAGCAGAGCCCAACGTAACCGGCGAGGCAAAGCCACCTAGAATGGTCCCGGAGACGACCTGGACCTGCCCGGAGTGGGTTTTCCAGCCGACGATGACGCCTCCGACGGAATTCGTCGCCAGGCCGATTCCGCCCCCTTGCGCGACCAGCGTCTTCGCCGCCGTCCAGCTTCGGCCGGCCAGCAGTGTGGCGGTCGCGACCGGTGTCGCGAGGGTCGTGCCGGCCCAGACCGCGATGGTGTTGCCACCGCCATCCATGCCGATCAGGGGATGACCGGCAATAGTGCTGACGACAACCGGGACGCTCCAGCTCCCTCCGCTCGCCGGCCGTATGCTCGCCTGAATGTTGGGCGCAGTAGCGGGTCCCCCCTGCCAGACCACGACCGCCCGGCCGTCGGGAGCGATGGCGA
>JADGRD010000016.1 GCA_017881285.1 Pseudomonadota bacterium
GCACGTCCTGGCCCTTGAGCTCGGCCTGGGCAAAGACCTCGATGCGGGGGCTGCGGCGGCGGTTGTTGGTGTCTTCCTGGGGCACAGCTCCATTGTAGCCGTCCCGGCTACATGCAAGCACAAAAATGCCACGCGTTGAGCACCCAGGGGAGAACGAGGCCTCAGAGCCGGAGAATGAAGAAGGGGCCCGGAGGTGAATCCGGACCCCTGCTCTGTGCTCTCTCGGTACGCCTCTGCGCCCTCTACCCCCTACTAGTAATCGTCCCCGCCCATGCCGCCCATGCCGCCCATGCCACCCATGCCGCCACCACCGCCACCGTGGGCCGGTTCTTCCTTCTTCTTCGGCTTCTCGGCGATGAGCGCCTCGGTGGTCAGCATGAGGCCGGCCACGGAAGCCGCGTTCTGCAACGCCGCGCGCACCACTTTGGTCGGATCGATGACGCCCGCCTTGACCAGGTCTTCGTACTCCTCGGTGGCGGCGTTGAAGCCGAACGCGCCCTTGCCGTTCTTGACCTTCTCCACGACGATGGAGCCGTCGACCCCGGCGTTGGCCGCGATCTGGCGCAGCGGTTCCTCGATGGCGCGGCGGATGATGTTGACGCCGAAGCGGCGGTCGTCGTCGAACTTCAGCCCCTCGATGGCCGTAAGCGCGCGAATGAGCGCCACGCCACCGCCCGGAACGATGCCTTCCTCGACGGCCGCGCGGGTTGCGTGCAGGGCGTCCTCGACGCGCGCCTTCTTCTCCTTCATCTCGGTTTCGGTGGCAGCGCCCACCTTGACCACGGCCACGCCGCCGACGATCTTGGCCAGCCGCTCTTGCAGCTTCTCGCGATCGTAGTCGGAGGTGGTGTCCTCGATCTGGGTGCGAATCTGCTTGACGCGGCCCTCGATGTCGGCCTTCTTGCCCGCGCCCTCGACGATGGTGGTGTTGTCCTTGTCCACCGTCACGCGCTTGCCGCGGCCGAGATCCTTGAGCGTGATGTTCTCGAGCTTGAGGCCGAGATCCTCGGTGATGGCCTGGCCGCCGGTGAGCACGGCGATGTCCTTGAGCATCTCCTTGCGGCGGTCGCCGAAACCGGGCGCCTTGACCGCGCAGACGTGCAGGGTGCCGCGCAGCTTGTTCACGACCAGGGTGGCCAGCGCCTCGCCGTCGACATCCTCGGCGACGATGAGCAGCGGCTTGCCGGACTTGGCGATCTGCTCGAGCACGGGCAGCAAGTCCTTCATGTTCGAGATCTTCTTCTCGTTGATGAGGATGAACGCGTCCTCCATCACCACTTCCATGCGCTCGGCGTCGGTGACGAAGTAGGGCGAAAGATAGCCGCGGTCGAACTGCATGCCCTCGACCACGTCGAGCGTGGTCTCCATCGACTTGGCTTCCTCGATCGTGACGACGCCTTCCTTGCCCACCTTCTCCATGGCCTCGGCCAGGATCTCGCCGATCATGGTGTCGCCGTTGGCGCTGATGGTGCCGACCTGGGCGATCTCGGTCTTGCCCTTGGTGGGCTTGGACTGCTCTTTCAGGCTATCGACCACCTTGGCCACCGCGGCGTCGATGCCGCGTTTGATGTCCATGGGGTTGTTGCCGGCCGCGACCAGGCGCGCGCCTTCGTTGAAGATGGCCTGCGCGAGCACGGTCGCCGTAGTGGTGCCGTCACCCGCAACGTCCGAGGTCTTGGACGCGACCTCCTTGACCATTTGGGCGCCCATGTTGGCCATCTTGTCGGTGAGCTCGATTTCCTTGGCGACGGTGACGCCGTCCTTGGTCACCGTGGGGGAGCCCCACGATTTCTCGATGATGACGTTGCGGCCGCGCGGGCCGAGCGTCACCTTCACGGTGTTGGCCAACAGGTTGAGGCCCTGGGCAATGGCCTGGCGAGCAGGCTGCGAGAAGAGAATTTCCTTGGCTGCCATGGTGATGTCCTTTCGTGCCTACTCGAGAATTGCGAGGACGTCGTCCTCGCGCAAAATCAGGTGCTCTTCGCCGTCCATCTTGATGTCGCTGCCGGAGTACTTGGCGAAGAGGACCTTGTCGCCTGCCTTCACGTCCAGCTTGCGTATCGAGCCATCTTCCTGAAGCTTGCCGTTGCCGACGGCAACGACCAAGCCCCGCTGGGGCTTTTCCTTCGCCGTGTCCGGGATAAAGAGCCCGCCGGCGGTCTTGGTTTCTTCCTCGACACGCTTGACGAGGATACGATCGTACAGGGGTCTGACTTTCATCGTGCTTTCTCCTTTGTCGAAAATCGCCTCCGCTCGCACGCAGAGGTTCCTACCGGGCGCGTCCGGCCAATACCCTGGTAAACGCTACGCGGCGGCCTTGGCTGCGCCCTTCTTGCCCTTGTTCTCGGTGGTCTTGGAAGTGGAAGCCGAGGCATCGCTGGTCGTCGCGACCGCCGGCTTGTCGCCGCCGGACGCGGACGCACCCGCGGCGGCAGTCGGCTTCTGGCTCGCGTAGAGATCGCTCGACCAGCCGCCACCCTTGAGCTGGAAGGAGGTGTGGCTGATCAACTTCTCGACCTTGCGAGCCTTGCACTTGGGACAAACCCGCACCGGCTTGTCGGACATCTTCTGCCACAGCTCGAAGCGGTGTTCGCAGGCTTGGCACTCGTATTCGTAGATTGGCATCTGTCGCTCGGTGTATGGGGCTTCCAGCTCGGCAGAGAGCTGGGGTGAAGGAAGATTAAGCACGCTTTGGGCGCTGTCAAGCGACCATGGAGAGTGCCAGGAATATGGACAGAAACCACATTATTACAACATGTTATCAACGCCAGGTGACCCGGGGCAGCCGACATTGAATTCCAGCGAGGCCACTGCCCCGGGTCCGTGCCCGGTGGTCGCGCTGTCGAGCGTTCAACACTGGCGGCGATTTGACAGGGATCTCGCGCGTTCTAGCCAGCGCGAAGGTGCCCGGCCAACTCGTCCACCAGGGTCGCGAAGCGCGCGATGGCGGCCTGCACTGGCGCGGGGCTGCCCATGTCCACACCCGCGACCCTGAGTGATTCGAGGGGATAGCGCGAGCCGCCCGAGCGCAGAAAGGCGAAGTAGTCGTCGCACTCCGCCCTGCCACCCGCCAGCACGCGGTCGGCGAGCGCGATGGCCGCCGAGATGCCGGTGGCGTACGTGTAGACGTAGAAGGCGCGATAGAAGTGCGGGATGCGCAGGCCTTCGAGATCGCCGACGTCTTCCAGTTTCACGCCCGGCCCGAAGTAGAGTTCGAGCAGCTTGCGGTACTCCGAACGCAAGACGTCCACGGTAAGCGGCGTGCCCGATTCGACGAGAGTGTGCGTCGTCGCCTCGAACTCGGCGAACATCGTCTGCCGGAAGAGCGTGCCGATGAGGGCGTCGACTTCCTTGTTGACGAGATAGGCGCGCCCATCGGCGGAATCGGCGCGGCCGAGCAAATAGCGCCCCAACAGCTGCTCGTTGAAGGTGCTGGCGACCTCGGCCTCGAAAGTGGTGTAGTGCCAATGCGGAAAGGGGTTGCTGCGCGCGCTATGCAAGGAGTGCATCGAGTGGCCGGCCTCGTGCGCGAGCGTGAAGACGTCGTCGAGCAGGTCTTCCTTGAAGTTCATGAGAATGTAGGGCTCGGCCGCGAAGCTGCCGTACGAGAAGGCGCCCGAAGACTTGCCCTTGTTCTCGTAGCGATCGACCCAGCCTTGCCGCAGACCGCGCCCGAGCTTGCTGCCATAGTCCTCGCCGAGTGGGGCCAGCGCGGCCAGCACGACCGCCACGGCCTGCTCGTAGGTGTGCCGCCAGGTCACGTTCGCGACGAGCGGCACGCGCACGTCGTAGGCGTGCAGCTCCTCGAGCCGCAGGGCCCGCCGGCGCAACTCGTAATAGCGGTGCAGGGTGGGCAGCCCGGCATGCACGGCGGCGACCAGGTTGTCGTACACCGCCGCGGGCATGTCGTCGGGGAAGAGGGCCATGGCGCGCGCTCCCGCGTGATTGCGCACGCGCGCGGCGTAGCGATCGAGCTGGACCTGGCCTTCGTAGAGCACGGCGAGCGTGGTCTTGTGCTCGTCGTACTTGGCGTAGTAGCGCGTGTAGGCCCGCTGGCGCAGATCGCGATCCGGGCTTTGCAGATAGGTCGAGAAGGTGGCGTGACTGAGGCGTCGGGGTCCGTCGGCCGTGTCGATGGTGCCGAAGTCGAAATCCACGTCGGTCAAGACCGAGAAGGCGCTGGCGACGGTCTGGTTCGACTCGATCTGCAGGGCCAGCAGGTGCTCTTCCTTCTCGCTTAGGACATGCGGCTTGCAGCGGAGCAGCTTGCGCAGCCAGATCTCGAACTCGGCCAGCGCCGGGTGCCGCAGGAGCTCGGCCATGCGCTCGTCGCGGATGGCCTGGATCTCGGGGTCGAAGTAGCTCCACAGGGCCTGGGCGGCGGCCGCCGCCATGGTGAAGCGGGCGCTGCGATCGCGCGCCGCCGACAGCCCCTGATCCTCGGACTCGCGCAGGGCCGCATAGGTGCCCAGCCGATCTTCCAGCATGCCGAAGTCGCGCACGAAGGCGAGCGCCGTGGCGAGCGATTCGGCGCTGCGGCCAAGCGTGCCCCGAAACGACGGGATCTTCTCGGCTTGCGCGCGGTAGCGTTCGAGATCCTTCTCCCAGTCGCCCTCGCTGGCGTAGAGCTTGGAAAGATCCCAGCAATCGCCGGGCGGAACGTCCTTGCGTAGGCGCAATCCACCGCCCGCTTGCTCGGCGGCGTTCTTCCTGTGGTTATGCATGGATAGATATAATCATACCTCGCCTACCTCTGTGCCCTCCTCCACCTCTGCGCTCTCTACGCGTCTGGACCGTCGTCGCCGCGGAGGGCTTCGGCCTGGAAATGGGCGCGCAGGCTGCTGATGATGTCTTCGAGATCCCCGTCCATGATGGCGGGCAGATTGTGCCGGGTATAGCCGATGCGATGGTCGGTCAGGCGATCCTGCGGGAAGTTGTAGGTGCGGATCTTCTCCGAGCGATCGCCGCTGCCGATCTGGCTGCGCCGGGCTTCACGCTCGGCCGTCTCTTGCTTCTCCAGCTCGATTTCGTAGAGCTTCGAGCGCAGGATCTTCATGGCCATGGCCTTGTTCTTGTGCTGGCTCTTTTCCTGCTGGCAGTGCACGTACAGGCCGGTGGGAATGTGGTGAATGCGCACGGCGGAATCGGTGGTGTTCACCGACTGGCCGCCGGGGCCGCCCGAGCGCATGACTTCGATCTTGAGATCCTTGGGATCGATGTTGATGTCCACGTCCTCGAGCTCGGGCATGATCGCCACGGTCGCCGTGGAGGTATGAATGCGCCCCTGGGCCTCGGTGGTGGGCACGCGCTGCACGCGGTGCACGCCCGATTCGTACTTGAGCTGCGCGTAGGCGCCCTTGCCCTCGACCGCGGCCACCACTTCCTTGAGGCCACCGGCCGAAGCGCTGGACATGGACAAGATCTCGACCTTCCAGCGTCGGCGCTCGGCGAAGCGCGTGTACATGCGGAACAGGTCGGATGCAAACAGCGCGGCTTCTTCACCGCCCGTGCCGCCCCGAATCTCCAGCAAGATGTTCTTGTCGTCGTTGGGATCCTTGGGAAGCAGAAGCAACTTCATCCGCTCCTCCAGGCGCGACTGCTCGGCCGATAGCTCGTTCTCTTCCTGCCGCGCCAGATCCCGCATCTCGGGATCTTTCTGCATGTCGCGCGCTTCCTCGATGCGCAGGAGCGTCTGCCGGTGCGTGCGCAAGGTGTCGACCAGCTCGCGGATGTCCGCATGCTCCTTGGCCAGCTTCTGCATGACCTGCGGACGCGCAAGAATCTCCGGATCCGACAGCTTGGCCGACAGCTCCTCGGAACGGCTCTCTACCGCGGCCAGCTTGGCGAGCAGCAGATCGTCGAGCATGGAAATCGCCGGCGCGCGGCCATCGCCGCGACGCCGATGCCTTTACGTCGCGGACGGCGTGGTGGGGGGGCGGCCGTACTTCTTGTTGAAGCGCTCGATGCGGCCGCCGGTGTCCAAGAACTTCTGCTTGCCCGTGTAGAACGGGTGGCAGTTCGAGCAGATGTCCACCATGAACGACGCGCGCGTTGAATAGGTTTCGACCTTGTGCCCGCAGGCACAGGTGATGGTGGCTGGCTTATAGGTTGGGTGAATCCCCTTCTTGGGCATGACGCGAAACCTCGTGTGAAGGGGGGTTTTATAATCGGCTTGCGGCGGAAGGGCAAGCACTGGCGCGAGAATTGTTGGACATCCTGTGCGCGGCGCGCCGACCGGCCGGAAGCGGACCGCGCGCGGTCGCCCGTTCATGTATAGTGCGGCGCCAATGGCCGACCAAACCCTTTCGCAGAGCGGACTCCGCCGCTCGGCCGTGTACAGCTACCTGCGTCCCGAGATCGAGGGACGGCGTGTTCTCGAAGTCGGCTGCGGCGGCGGCGAAACCGCGGCCCATCTGGTGCGCCTGGGCGCCAAGAGCGTGATTGGCGCGGGCTCGAGCCGGGACGTGTCGGAGGCGCGCAGTCGCCATCACGAGGGCGCCCTGGGGTTCGTGACCATGGCCGCCGGTGCCATCGACGCGGCCGGGGTCTTCGACCTGGTGGTCGTGCCCGACGCGACCGAGGTGCTGCGTGGCCATGAACCCATGCAGCTCTCGGCGCTCCTCGCGCTGGTGGCCCCCGGCGGCAGTCTCGCCTGCATCGTCGCCAACGGCGACAGCGGGGACGGCGTCCCCTACTACGACCTCGTCGACGCGCTGGCGCCGCACTTCGCGAAGGTGCGCATGTTCGGCCAGACGCCGTTTTCCGCCTATGGCATCGCTGAATTCGACGAGGCCGCGGTGGCCCTGCGGGTCGAGGCCGAGCTGGCCGAGCGCGAGGGCGAGGAGCCGACCCACTACATCGCCCTGGCCGGCCCCGACGAGCCGCACAGCCTGGGCTACGCCTTGGTGCAAATCCCAGTCGGCGAGTGGGACGGCATCGCCACCGCCGAGCGCCTGCCCGCGGGCAGCGGCCACAAGGCACCCGACACGGTTCTCGGCGAAATTCGCCAGAAACTCGTCGAGACCGAGGGCAAGGCCGAGGGGCTGCTGCGCGTGTCGCGCGCCCAGAGCGAGGAGATCGAGGAGCTGCGCGCCCGCCTACGTCGTACCGGCGAGGCGCGGGCCGAGCTGGACGAGGAGGTGCGCCGCCTGCGCCATGCCCTCCTGGAGGCCGACGAGTCGGTCCTCAACCTCACGCGCAAGACCACCGAGGAGATGACCGCGCTCGCGCAGCGCCTGACCGCCGGACTGCGCGTGGGCGAAGGGCCCGACAGCCCCGCTCTGGCCGAGGAGCTGCGCCGCCACGAGAGCCTGCTCGCCGAGCGCGAATCAGCCCTCTCGGAACGCGACGATCGCATCGCTGCGCTGGAGGCGGCCAAGCAGGAAGCCGTGTGGCGGGCCGATGCCGCCGAGGACGAACTCGGCCGGCTACGGGCCGCCCTTGGCACGCTGCGCGGCGAGCGGGATCGAGCCGTCGCTGAGGCGGCGCGCGCGCAGGAGCTCGCGGCCTCGCTCGAGGCGCAGGAAGCCACCGTCGAGGAATTCCGCCGAGCCGCCGGCGCGCACCTCGACGAGGTGAACCGTCTGCGTGATGCCGCCAACGAGCAGTCGAGCCTGGTGACCGAGCTCGAGGATGCGATGCGCGCGACCGAGGCCCGCCTGGCCACCGCGACCGCCGAGTCGGCCCAGCTCGGAAAGGCGCTCGGCGAGGTCGAGGAAGCCGACCGGACCCGCCGATCCCGCCTGGCCGAGCTCGAGGGTCTGGTGCTGCGGGCGGAGCGGGAGGCGAGCCAGGAGAGCGAAAGCAAGCAACGGGAACTGGCCGAGCTGGACGAGTTGCGCCGTCGGGTCGCGGCCGGACCGGGGGAGAGCGAGCACCTGCGCCAGGCGGAGGCGGCCTTGGCCGCCGCGCTGGCCGCCCGCGCGGCTGACCAGGCGCGCCTCGAAGCGCTCGACGAGCGACTACGCGCAAACCAGGAACGGGAGCGCCGGCTCGCCGAGCTGCGCGCCGAGGCGCCCGATCCCGAGGAAGTCTACGAGCGCCTTTTCGACCTCGAGAGCCAATACCAAGCCGCGACCATGGCCGCCGCGCGGGTGCCTGACCTCGAGGCGAAGGTGGCGGAGCTGGAGAGACGGCTCGCTGGCCAATAGGGGGGGCTCCCGGCACCGGAACCGAATCCGGGGTCTTTTTGAGAAAGCAGGTGCCTTGATTCCAGGCGGTGCTATCTTTTGTGCACGACCATGAGCGGCCCCGCCGATCTTCTGTTGTTTGGGCACCTGCTGGGCAGAACCAACGACAATTTGGAAATAGAGCACCTGGTGCTGCTCCTGGCCGAGCCGGAGCATCCGGGGCTGGATGTGCAGGCCTACCTCAACAAGCTCAACGTCATGGGCGAGCTGGCGCGCATCAAGCTCAAGACTTGTCGCGACCAGGCGCCGGCGGATCGCATCGTGCCCATCCTGCGCCTGCTCTATGGCGAGCTCGGTTTCCGCGGCAACGTGACGGATTTCTACGATCCGCAGAACAGCTTCCTGAACCACGTCATCGATCGGCGGACGGGTAATCCATTGTCGCTCGCGGTGGTCCTGCTCGCGGTGTGCCGGCGTGCCTCCGTCCCCGCCCACGGCGTGTCGTTCCCTGGCCGTTTCCTGGTGCGCGCGGCCAAAGCCTCGGGGGAAATCGCCACCATCGATCCCATCGACGGTCGCATGCTCACCCCCAGCGTCTTGCACTCCCTCTACGAATCCGCCACGGGCGATCCGGGTGAGATCGACGAGCAATTCCTCGCGCCGGCCTCGCACCGCCAGATCGTGCTGCGCATGCTCACCAACCTGCGCGCCATCTACGAGCTGCGCGGCGACCAGGAACGCCTGCGCTTCGTGCTCGAACGCATCGCACTGCTGAGCCCCTCCGAGGAGGTGCGGCGCCGCCTCGACTCCGTCGTTTCCGCCGTGGCCCTCGCCCCGCGCATCAGTATCAACTAGCTGCAACCACAGATAGCGCGGAGTGGCCTAGAGAGCACAGAGAAGGACTGTGTTTTGTTGCTCATCAGCCGCTAGAATCGTCCCGTCATGAGGTGGCCGGGCCGCTTCGCGCTCAAGATCCTGGGGCAGATGCTCCTCGTGGCGCTGCTCTCGGCGCTGCTCTCGACCTACGCGTTCTACTACGTCGCTCTCCGCTTCGCGGATTTCTCCATCGCGCAGGCCGACCACGTCGCCGCCGCATCGAAACACGCGGCGGAGGTCTTCCGTAGCTACTTCGACAATCGCAAGGAGGAGTTCCAGCGGCGGGCCCGCGCCATCGCGCAAAACGGCGTGCGCGAGGCGGACGACCTGGCGGCGACCGAGGGCCTGCTGCGCGCGCGCCTGCTCGATGGCGACCAGGAAATCGACGCCTGGGAGGCCGAACCCGCCACCCTGGCGCGCTCGCGCGAGGCGCCGCCCATCGTGGTTGCCCTGCCCGTCCAGGACCAGGATGAAACCCCGCGCGTCCTCGAGCTGACGTTCGGCATCCCTCTCGAGATGTACGAGAATTCCCTGTCCCTGCGCGACGCCATCGACAAGGAAAAGGAGCTCGGCCAGGTCTACGCGCACGTCATTCCGCGCTTCCTGCGCCAGTACGTCGTGCTGGTGCTGATGATGCTGGCCGCCGCCCCGCTGGTGGGCTGGGTTTTCGCCCGGCACGTGACCCGCCGGGTGGCGCGCCTGCACGAGGCCGCCGGGCGCGTCGGCGCCGGCGATCTCACGGTTCGCCTCGCGCCCAAGGGCAAGGACGAGCTGGCCCAGCTCGGCCGCGCCTTCGACGGCATGGTGGCCGAGCTGGCGCACGCGCGTTCGCGCCTGGAGTACCTGCAGAAGGTCTCGGCCTGGCAGGAGGTGGCGCGCCGGCTGGCCCACGAGATCAAGAACCCGCTCACGCCGGTCCAGCTCGCCGTGCAAGAGCTGGCCAGCAAGTACGCGGGCGACGACGCCTCCTACCGGCGGCTGCTCGACACCGCCACCGAGATCCTGCGCGAGGAGATCGGCAGCCTGCGCCGCCTGGTCGACGACTTCTCGGCCTTCGCCAAGCTGCCCGAGGTCGAGCCCACCCCCATCGATCTCAACGTGCTGGTGACGGAGATCCTGCGCCTGCAACCCGAGTGGCGGTCGTTCGTAACGGTGGAGCCGAGCGCGACGCCCGTGCCCGCGATGTGCGACCGCACGCTCTTCCGCCGGGTCATCGCCAATCTGGTCGAGAACGCCGTCGCCGCCGCGCAGGGCGCCGGTCGGACTCCGGAGATCCGCATTCGCATCGAGGCGCGGAGCGGGCGCGCCGCGGTCGCCGTCGCCGACAACGGACCGGGAGTCGCCGAAACCGACCGGCAGCACATCTTCGATCCCTACGTCACCCACCGCGCGGGAGGCACCGGACTCGGCCTGGCCATCGTGCGGAAGATCGTCATCGACCACGGCGGTGACGTGAGCGTGGGAGCCACCCCCGCGGGCGGCGCCCTCTTCACCGTCGAGCTGCCCATCCACAAGACCGCGTGAGGGCTGGTTCAGCGCGTATGCGCGGGAGGCGCCGCCGGTTCCTCGACGGGATCGACGACCGGCACCGTCACCTTGCGAGCGAAGATGAGCTTCTCCGCATTGGTGTAGTAGAGCTTGCGCAACACCTCGGGTGGCAGGTGGATGGCGTTGACCTTCCAGCGGCCCTGGATGGGCGTCGGGTGGTCGATGTTGGCAAGGTCGGTCTCGAAGAAACGGAAGTGCGCCTGGTAGAATTTGACCGCGTCCTCGAAGCCGACCGGCGTCTCCGAGACCGAGCCGAGCTGCCAGTGATCGGGGCCGATGGCGAGATCGGTGCCGAAGAGAATGCGATCCTGGAACTTGAGGAAGAAACGCCGGACCTGGTCGGCGGGATGGCGCCCGAATTCAGGCACCCGCGCCGAGGTGTCCACGTAGACGTTGGGGTGCGCGTCGAGCAGCTTCTCCATGTAAGGGAGATCCTCGGAGAGACCCAGGTGGATGAAGAGAAAGGTCGTGTCGGGGTGCCGGCCGATGAGGCGCTCGGTCTGTTTCCACAGCTCCATGAGAGGTGGGTAGTCCTCGCCGTAGAAGCTCCAGTCGGGCGCCAGCTTGAGCTCGTCGTAGCGCTCGTTCTGCGGCGTGGGCGGCTCGAAGAAGGCCTTGGGATCGCCGACGTGGATGGCGATGACGACGTTGAGCTTGGCCGCCCGTTGCATAATGGGATCGAAGCGGGCGTCGTCGATGGGAATGAGCTTGCCGTCGATGTCGCGCGCGCCCAGGCCCATGGCCTTGAAGAACTTGAGGCCCTTGGCGCCGAAGCCGACCTCGCGTTCGAAGCGGTCGGCCTCGAACTCGCCCCAGCCCGGCTCGACGACTCGGTTCCACGACACGTTGGCGAAGAACTCGAACCGATCTTTCAGCCGGTGCTTGACCTGCAGAGTGGCCGCGAAGGAACGCGAGCCGAGAAAGCCGCCGTTCTTGTTGCAAAACTTCACCACGCCCACCCGCTCGAAGAGCCTGAGCGCGGTGTCGATCGATTCGTCGATGGGCGCGATGAGCGTGTGCGAATCGATCACGGGCCCGCGTTCAGAGAACCCACTGGCGCTGCCGTCGGTCTTCCGGACCTGTCCCTTGCGACACGCGCCACAAGCCAGAAAGCACAGCGCGATGAGCGCGAGGAGACGTTGAAATGGAAACCCTGGGAGGGTTTCCATGCCTTCCCGCGATGGTCCGCGGCCGGCTGAGCCGGCCGGCTTCCCACACGACTTGGTATCCATGCGGATGGCAGTCTACCGGAAGCCTGGGGCAAAGCGCGACCGTGAACTCGTTTCCCGACCGAGTGCTCAAGTCGCGGTTGGGGTAAACTACCCCCGTGGTGGGGACCAGCCATAGCGCGCGTGGAACGTGTGGGAGCTCGGCCCGAGGGAGGGGTTCACGATTGTCGGGCGGGCTCGGTGTCGGGTTGGGGTTCGCGCTCGGCGTTGCGACGGTCTTCTTCGCACCGCCCGCCGCCGCGGACGACGCCGGCGCGCCGGGGGCCGGACCGCCGCCAGCGGTAGAGCCCGCGCCCGATGCCGGGGCACCGCCAGCGGACGGGGCGGCGAGCGACGGCGGCAGTGAGGCATCGTCGGAGAAACCCACGGCACCCGCGGAGGAACAGCTTCTGTCGGTGCTTGCCGGGGTGAAGGACATCACCGAGCTGTCGCTGGAAGATCTGCTGAACGCCGAGCTCACCACCAGTACCAAGAGCAAGCCGATGAGCATCCGTGATTCGCCGAACGTCATGACCCTGGTCACGCGCGAGGAGATCCTCCGTTCGGGCGCGCGCGAGCTGGCCGACGTGCTTCGCCTGGTGCCCGGTATGCAGCTCAACGGCGATCTCTACAGCAGCATGTACGCGGGGTTCCGCGGCATCTGGGGCTCCGAAGGCAAGATCCTCATGCTCCTCGACGGGCACGAGATGTCCGACCTGCTCTACTACGACACCGAATTGGGCAACCGTGTCCCGGTGGATCAGATCGACCGCATCGAAATCATCCGAGGCCCGGGATCGGTCGTGTACGGCGGCTCGGCCGAGCTCGCGGTCATCAACATCATCACCCGGAGCGCGCAAGAGCTCGAAGGCGCCTCGGTGACCGGCATCTACGGCCAGATGTTCGACGGGGCCATCCACCACGGACAGTCTCTGGCCGACACCTTCGGCCGCCGGACGGTCAGCGCCGCGTTTGGCAAGACCATCGGCGGCGCGCGCGGGGTGGCCCTCAAGGCCGGCATCTATGTCGGTCAAGGCAACCGTAGCGACCAGACCTACGCCGACATCAACGGCGCGACCTACAACCTCGCGGGAAACGCGCGAACGGATCCGATGCTGATCAACGCCGCCGCCGAATACCGCGGCCTCAAGCTCGGCTATCTCTTCGAGTACTACCGGACGACCATGCGGGACGGCTATAGCGAGATGCTGGCCGACGCCCTGCCCGTCAACTACCTCTCGAGCTCGGTCAATCTCAGCTACGAATGGCAGCTCGGGCAGACCATGAAAATCGTGCCGCGGTTTCACTGGGCGTTGCAGAAGC
This sequence comes from Pseudomonadota bacterium, assembly GCA_017881285.1. Lineage (GTDB taxonomy): Bacteria > Myxococcota_A > Polyangia > Fen-1088 > Fen-1088 > Fen-1118. Next base: position 13,085 of record JADGRD010000016.1, read on the forward strand.
CGTGGCAGACCGCGGACGACACGGCCCGACTGAAGTACCCGGACTACTACTGGAATCCCACCGCGCAACGTGTGCAAGGTGGATTGACGCTAACTTGGGACGTCCTTCGGCCGCTCAACATTCTCTTCGGCAGCGACTACTACGTCGACTCCGCGACGGATGACATCGATCTCTTCATCGACCCAGACAGCCCGGCGCGGGCCGATCCGAACAACCCGGTGCCGAAGGTCACGCACGTGAGCTATTGGGACGCGACGGTCTACGGCCAAGCGCTGCTCGACACGCCGTGGGCCAACTTGTCAGCGGGAGCGCGCTACGAACATCGCGAGCACGTCGGCGGCTCGTTCGTGCCGCGCGCCGGGGCGACCAAGACCTTCGGGCCCTTCCACTTCAAGCTGCTCTACAGCCGCGCCTTCCGGGCGCCCTCGATCGGGGACTTGTCGCAGAACCTCGACGTCAAGCCGGAAACCACGACGGTCGCCGAGGTCGAGCTGGGCTATTGCCTGCACCCGACGCTCTTCGCGGTGGTCAACGGCTTCGACATCAGCATCGACAAGCCGTTCGTCTATTTCTACGACACCGCCACCGGCGCGGAGGGCTACCGCAACTACGGTCCCATGGGCACGCGCGGCGCGGAATTCGAGCTGCGCTTCAAGTCCGCCCGCACCTTCGCCAACCTGAGCTACTCGTACTACACGGCCGCGGGCAAGGACCGCATCGAATCCCTGGCCGTTCCGGGAAGCACGAGCGTGCTCTTGGGATTTGCCCCGCACAAGCTCGCCTTGCTGGCGGGCACGGGGATCACCAAGCAACTCGACGCCAGCCTGTCCGCCATCCTCCTCGCCGGGGAGCGCTTCGGCTACTACGCCTATGACGTGGCGGAGGTGCCGGTGGGCCGGGACTACGGCGCCGAGATGCAGCTCAACGCCTTCGTTTCCTACAAGGACCTCCTGCTCCCCGGCAGTTTCGTGGGCCTCGGCGTCTACAACCTCGCCAACGCCAAGACGGTGCTCATCCAGCCCTACGACAATGGACACCCGCCCATGCCTGGTCCCTCCCGAGAGGTCTTCGTGCGCATTGGTTACGACTACCGGCGGCAAACCAGCCCCCGGGTCGAGCCATGAGTAATCGCCCGAACGACATCTCTCCGACATCGATGTCATACCAGGCGCGAATCCCCGATGACCATGACCGCACGGGTCGGCCCATGGCAACGGGTCGCTTTGGCCTGGGTTTTGCGTGAGAATGACCTCGTGTCGGCCCATTTTCGCGGCAGCGGCAATCACACCACGACCCTGCGTGGCGCCACCTGGTTAGGGGCGGCACACCTGGTGGTCGATGCGGTCTGCGTGGCCTCGGTGCTGAGGTCTTCGCCGCCCAGCGACTCGCTGGTTGCGAGTGCCCTGGCCTTCGTCCTGGGCTATGACCTGCTGGCCTTTGCCGGCCAGGCGCCTTTCGGATGGCTCATCGACCGCTTCGATCTGCGCCGGGGCGCGGCCTTGACCGGACTCGTGCTGACCGCGGTCGCGCTCCTGGCCGGCCGTGATGCCGGCCTTGCCGTCGTGCTCCTCGCCGGCGCGGGCAATGCGCTCTTCCACGTGGGCGCTGGCGCCATGGTGCTGGCCGGCTCGCAGGGACGCGCGGCGCCGGCCGGGGTCTTCGTCGCGCCGGGCGCGCTGGGGTTGGGAATGGGAATCATCCTGGGCCGCCAGCTCCTTGCCGTGCCGCTTTGGCCTTTTCTGTTCGCCATCGCCGCGGCCTGCATCGCTGTCTTGCTGGTCGCCACGCGAAGTGAACCTGCCGCGGCCGAGGCCACGGCCGATCGCTCCCCCACCTATCGCCGCGGCGCAGTCCCCGCCATCATCGCGTTGCTTGCATTTTCGGTGGCGGTTCGCTCTCTCGTCGGTACGGTTGGCTGCGATGGTTGTCCGCGTGGTTTCTTCCTCTTGCTGGCCATTCCCGTGGCGGCTTTTGCCGGCAAGCTGACGGGTGGATTCTTGGCTGACCGCTTCGGTTGGATCGACCTGTCCATGGTCGCGCTCCTCGCCTCGGCGCCCTTGCTGGCCTTTGCCGGCGGCGATCTCTGGTTGGCCCTTCCCGGCGTCGTGCTCTGTCAGATGACCATGCCGGTGACCCTGGCGGCGGCCCTGCGCGCCCTGCCGGCATGGCCGGGGTTTGGCTTCGGCATTCTGTGCTTCGCCCTGGTGTCCGGCACCTTGCCCGCTTATCTGCCCGGCGGTTGGCGCCCGCATGGACTTCCCCTCCTCCTCCTCGTTCTCGCCTCCGCCGCGGCTCTCTACCTCGCGCTCCGAATGCTTCTGACTCGCTCCCAACCGCGGATCCTGCTCTCCCGTGCGTCCGTGTCAGAGTCCACCCCGTCCACCCTGTGCAGAGGTCACTCATGAAATCCACAATCGGCTTAGCCATCCTAGTTGCCGCAATCCCGTTGCTCGGCTTTCCCGCGCACGCCGATGTCGCACCGCCGGAAACGCAGCCCTGCCTGAGCAAGCAGGCGGGAGACGCGTGCACGTACAACAATGCCTCGGGCACCTGCCTCGACCAGACCTGCTCGAAGATCGACTATGCCAACTGGGATCGAGACGCTTCCTGGCCGCCTCCCTCGATGACCTACGCCTGCGTGGAATGCATCGTGGGCACGACGGCCACGACCACGGCCACGACCACGACGACCACCACCGCGACCGCGACTGCCAACACCAATACCAATACCACCACGAAGACGAACGCCGACGGAGGAGCACCGCCGGCGAATGACGATAGCGCTTGCTCGATCGGCAAGCAGATCACCGCCAAGCGAATCGCGCCCTGGCTCCTGGCCGGCGCCTTTTCGCTGCTCTTCCT
>JADGRD010000301.1 GCA_017881285.1 Pseudomonadota bacterium
TTGGCGCCACAGCTCGTGCCTGGGTCATACCCATACCCGCAGCCCGTGCCCAGGTCGCTGTCGATGACGGCGACGCGCAGGTCGGGCAGGGTGCCGTCGCCAGGATCCTTGAGCGCGGCGATGAGCTTGGGGAAATTGGTGTTCATCTTGGTGACCTTGGGGGCCATGGAGGGCGAGTTGTCCACCATGAAGACGAGGTCGAGCTGGCGGATCGGCGCTACCGAGATGTAGACGTCGGTCTGCATCTCCGGCTCTGGCGTCGGCTGCTCGAGTGGGTGCGACGTGCAGGCCCACCAGACGAGCGGCAGGGTCGGGATGGCGATGGCCCAGCGGAGGTATCGCCAACTCAGAAGGCGAGTGCTGCGCATCGAATTACGAATCATGGAAGTCCTCCTCGCAAAGCAGCCGGGGTGCGGTTGTGTTTCATTCGTACCTTACAGCAAGATACGGGCCGAAGGAATCAATAGATAACTTTTGGTTTCGCTTGGGGTTTCCGTTGTCGCGGGGCAACCAGGTTGGCCTCTCTGGCAACGAAGTTGTCACTTGTGGTGGGCCGGTCTTGGGTGAGCCCAAGGTTTCGTGATCTAGTTAGTGGCTGCCGTGTATTGTGGCCGCCATGGAACGTGCGCGCAAGCGCCGAGGCGAAGCGAGAAAGCGGTCCCCCTCCCCGGAGGCCGAGACGCGCGCGGCCGCGCAATGGGCGAAACCCGATAGGCACGCGCTGGCCGCCATCGTGGCCCTGGTGCTGGTCGCATACTTCCCGGCGCTGGGCGCGGGGTTCACCAACTGGGACGACGACCGCTTCTTCACGGCGAATCCGCTGTTCCAGGGGCCCATCGGGGCCTACGTGGCGGCGGCTCTGACGCGGGTCCAGTTCCAGGCGTATCACCCGTTGCACCTGCTTTCGTACTTGCCGGACCGGCTGCTCTGGCCGGGGTCCGCGGCCGGTTTTCACGCCCTCAACCTGACGCTCTTTGCCGTGGCCTTGACCCTTGGGTACTTGCTGCTGCGCCGAACCGTGGGCGTGTTGCCGGCGCTGGGCGCGATCTTGCTCGTGGGGGCGGCGCCGCTCGCCGTGGAATCGGTCGCCTGGGTGGTCGGCCGCAAGGACGTGCTGGCGCTGCTGCTGGTCTTTGCGACCCTGCTGGTCGAGGATCGGCAGCCGCGCACGCGAGCGTCGGCACGCGCCGCGTGGGGCCTGGCGGCGCTGGCCTGCCTGGCCAAGACCTCGGCCGTGGCGATTCCCTTCCTCGTCTTCGCGTGGCTGCACTTCGCGCGGCAAGCGTCGTTTCGCGACACGATTCGCCGTTGCCTGCCCTATGTCGCCATCGCATTGGTGTTCGCCCTGCCGGTGCCGTTTATCTGGCGGCACTACCACATGCTCCCCTCGGGCCGGCCGCTTCCCGCGGTGCTCGACGTGCTGGGTACCATCGGCGTGTACGCGGGCCGCGTGCTGGTGCCCGTGCATCTGTCGCCGGTGTATCCGGCGATGGCGCCGGGGCAGGTCATCGCGGCTCTCGCGGTGGCGGCGGCCTGTCTCGCCCTGGCGAGCTCATGGCGCCGTCTGCCCGCGCCGGTGAAGTTCGCCGCGGTCGGGTTCGTGGGATGCCTGCTGCCGGTGGCCAACATCACGCCGGTCTACTTCCGTTTCGCCGACCGCTACGCGCTGCTCGCCCTGGGGGCGCTGGCCTGGCCGGTAGCGAAGCTGCTGGCGTGGCCGAAGGCGCGCAAGATCGTGGTGGTGCTGGCGCCGCTGGCGATCGGCGTCGAGCTGTGGGCCACCATGCAACTCGCGCCCGCGTGGCACGATTCGCTCGCCCTGTGGGAGCGGGCGACGGAGGCGCAGCCGCGGGCGGTCTACGGCCACCTCAAGCTCGGGGAAACCCTGCGCGCCGAGAAACGCTATCGCGAGGCCGCGGCCAGCTACCTCCGGGCCGGCGACCTCGATCCCGGTGGCATCAAGGGTCCCGCGGGCTTGCTGCGCACCGTGGGCGAGCTGGCCGAGGCCGAGGGCCGCATTCCGGCCGGCACCTGCGACCAGTGGGAACAGGTCATCGCCGACCCCGGGTTCGACGCGAAGAAGATGGGAGTGCTCATCGACGCGCTCGACCACTCGAAATGCCGGCAATGCGCGGAGGCCATGCTGTGGCTCGGGATCCGCATGTACCCGCAGTCGGACGCCGGCCTGGTGTCGTTCGCGAAGCGCGAGCTCGACCGCGACCGCCCCGACCTGGCCATGGTCTACGTCAGCGAGGTGCGCGACCCCAACACCCCCGGCCTGGCCGAGGTCACGCGCCGGCTGGGGGAAGGTTCACCTCAGAGACACTGAGCGCTCTCGACCAGAGAACCTGAAGCCTGGAGCCTGGAGCCTGAAGGCTTGGGTTGCGGGCGAAGCCCGCGCTATGTCTCTGTTGTGAAATCCACTGCTACTTCGCGTCGGACTGGCCGCCGTCGGGCGCGGGACCGAGGATGGCTTCGGGCGGGGGCGGGCCTTGCGGCGCGGTCGAGGGGCCGCGCTTGGGTTTGTGGGTGACGATCCAGTCGGCCACGCGCGCCAGGTCGCCGAAGCGGGTGTGATCGCCCTCGGTGCCGAGCAAGGCCATGCCGTAGTTGTGCTCGCCGATGCGCGCGGCGATGACCAGGCAGTAGCGCGCGGTATCGTTGTAGCCGGTCTTGCCGCCCAGGACCTGCACGTTGGAGCGCGCCGCGGGCCGGTGCGTGTTGACGTAGTGGATGGCCGGCCTCGAGACCGGATGCGCGTCGTACTCGCCCCGGCGCAGGATGGGGCCGATTACCGGGTGGGCCATCGCTGCTTTGAGCAGCGCGATGGTCTCGCGCGGGGTCGACTGGTTGTCGCTCGACAGCCCGGTGGGCTCGCGGAAGCGCGTAGCGCGCAGGCCGAGGGTCGCGGCCTTGTGGTTCATGGCCGCCGTGAACTGCGAGGTCCCTAGCCCGACGGCGCGGCCTAGGGCCGAGATCGCGCGGTTGTCCGAGCCGAGCAAGGCCGCGTGCAGGAGGTCGCGATTCGACAGCGTCATGCCCTCGAGCAGGCGAGACTTGGCCCCGCCGCGCGCCACGTCGGCATCCACCTTCTTGATGGTCGTCAGCCCCTCGAGATCCGGCGAGCGATCCATCACGGTCAAGGTCGAGGCGAGCTTGGAGATGGAGGCGATGCTGCGCGGAATATCGGCGCGGCGCGAGAACAGCTCGTGCCCGGTGTCGAGATCGATGACCAGCGCGCCGGCCGACTGCACGTTGGGCAGGTTGCCCTTCATGGCGGCAACGCGCTGCTCGGAATGGTGGTGCTTGGGCGCGGCCTGGACGGCTTTCTTGCCGCCCTTCTTGTCCTTGCCCTTCTTCTTGCCCTTGTCCGACTTCTTCTCCGCGGCCTTGGCCTGCGTCTTCGCTGCCGCCCAGACCACGGGCGTGGCTGTCGTGACGGCGCCCGCGCAGACGGCGAGAATCGAAAAGAGCAATGGGCATCCGTGTCGGGCGGCCGGGTGAAACTGCGTCATCACGTGCATCGGTCGAGGTTTCTCTGGCTTTCGTATCACGCCGGGCGCGTTCGGCGGAAGCGGGTCCGCAACCACAAGGTAGCAGGCGGGGCGAGGCGAGTCTTGGCCAGCGACAACCCGAGCATGGCCAGGCTCAGCGCGGCGACGAGGAGAAGGGCGGCGGGAATCTGGAACTTTCCGCGCAGCGCATAGACCATGCTGCCGTAGCAGAATTCGATGTGCACCCAGTAAATCAGCAGCGAAGTCCGGCCGAACTGGCGAAGCGCGGAAAAGCGGCCGTGCCAAGCGCGACACCAGAGAAAGCCGATGCCGGCGAGCATGCCGATGAGCCCCAGGCGGTGGAAGAAGATGCCGGGCCCCATCTGCCGGATGACTTCGGTCGGGTAGTGGATGATGGCGGGAGACACCAGGCGCACGATGGTCACCGTGGCGGTCAGGGTGGCGCCCGCGAGAAAGGTCAAGAGAAAGCAGCGACCGAGGCTGCGGGTGTCGCGGTTCGCGGCCACCCAGAGATGACCCACGGCGACGCCGCCTAAGGCCCACGCGCCCCACGGGAACAGCGAGAACCAGGCCATCGGCCGCTGGCCACCCAGATAGGACGAAAGTGGCCGGGGCAGCCACGACGGGAAATGCGCCGGCCCGACGACGGTTCCCAGGCCGAGGAAGACGGCCGCCAGGAGCAGCGACGGTAGGATCTGCCGCCGGCCGTTGCGCGGCGTCGAGACCAGAGCCACCACCAGCATGCAGGCGGCGATGGCGTTCAGGATGTCGATGCGGAAAAGGGTCTCCCAGCCGCCATAGAAGTGTGAGAGCAGCCATTCTTGCAGGCGAAAGAGATAGGCCAGCACCAGCACCTGCAACCCACGCCGCAGGAGTCGCGCGCGCATGGCGCGGGTGGAAGTTCCCTTGGCGAGCCCGGCCTCGAACTGGATCGCGGCCGAAACGCCGACGAGGAAGAGAAAGAGCCGGGCTGGGATCCCGCTCGCCACGCGAATCAGCGCGTACGCCGTGCCGGTCTTCGCCGCGGGCAGCAGCCACGCGTCCATGCCATGCGCCAGGATCATGAAAACCACCGCCACCCCGCGCAGCCAGTCGACAACTTCGATGCGGCCACCTCCTGATTTCGTGGCCGGGGCCGTAGTCGTGGTCGTGGCCGTGGTCGGCATGGGGCGCAGAGATTACCAGCCCGGCGAGGGAAAAAGGTAGAGTGCCCGCGTGCCCATCTCGCTCGCCTATTCGGTCGACGCCGACGATGCCTTCATGTTCTTTGCCCTGGCGACCGGGGCGATCGACGGCCGCGGCTTGACGTTTTCGCATCGGCGCGGGGATACCGCGTGGCTGAACGCGCTGGCGGAGACGGAAGGCGCGGACGTCGTGGCCATCTCGGCGGGCGCCTACCCGGCGGTCGCGGACAAGTATCTGCTCCTGCCGCATGGCGCGTCCGTGGGCCGTGGGTTCGGGCCGGTGGTGGTGAGCAAGCGGCCGGTGACGCTGGCCGAGCTGGCTGGCCGGCGCGTGGCCGTGCCGGGCCTGTCCACCACGGCGTTCCTGGTGCTGCGCCTGATGCAGCCCAAGGTCGTTTCCGTGGTGGTGCCCATCGCGCCGTTCGCGGCGGTGTTCGACGCGATCGAGCGCGGCGAGGTCGACGCGGCCTTGCTCATCCACGAGGGGCGGTTGCTCTTCGAGCAGCGCGGGTGCGTGGCCGTGGCCGAACTGGGGCAGTGGTGGCTAGCCGAAACCGGGTTACCGCTGCCTCTCGGCTTGAACGTCATCCGACGCGCGCTGGGCCGGGAGACCATCGCGCTGGTCTCGGGGATACTGCGCGAGGCGATCGCCTACGCCCTCGACCATCGCGAGG
>JADGRD010000302.1 GCA_017881285.1 Pseudomonadota bacterium
TGCGCCGCCGCTGTCGGCGCTGCCGCCGCTGCCGGCGCTGCCGCCACTGCCGCCACTGCCGCCACTGCCGCCACTGCCGCCACTGCCGCCACTGCCGCCACTGCCGCCACTGCCGCCACTGCCGCCGCTGCTGCCGACCGAAACGCTCTGGACGTACAAGGTGACCACGGCGCCGTTGGTGCCATCGATGCCGGCGCTGTTTTGGATCGTGATGCCCATGGCATGCAGGGTCGAAGCGCAAACCGTTCTCGTCGGGCTCCAGCTCGGAACGTTCGCGTCCGTGACCTTGTATGTCACCGTATGCCAACCAGAAGCCGCGTCGAGCGAGGAGGCACTGCCCAGGTCATCACCCCAGGCGTTGTCGACGCCGGTCGTGCTCGGGTACGTGTCTTGGCCGAACAGGTTGATGGAGATTGGTACCTCCGAGGTGGCGCCGCTCGCTTTCTCAATCCCCACCGCAACCTTCGCCGTGATGGTCTCGTCCAGTAGATTCTCGACCGAATCAGTGGCCGTGCCAAAGTACTCGACGAACGAGCCCGCCGAGTACTGCGTGGTACCATCGGAGAAATCAATGGTCAGCGTCGCACAACCCGAGCCGCAGTCTAGACCGCTTGGCCCCGTCGTGGTTTGCGTCAGGGCGGGCTCCGTCGTATTGCCCCAAGTTCCCCACTTGTTGAGCTTGTACGGGTCCGTCGCTCCCGCGGTTCCGAAGGTAGTGTCCTCCTGGTAGGTGCCGTCAGTGGTGCCGCAGGCCCCCGACGAGGTCGTGCTGCCGCCGCTCCCGCCGGTCGAAGCCGCGGTCGAGCTGCCCCCGCTCGCTCCGCCACTTGCGGCGCCGCCCGAGCCTCCGCTGCCCCCCGTGCTGCCGCCGGTCGAAGCCGCGGTCGAGCTGCCTCCGCTCGCGCCACCACTTGCGGCGCCGCCCGAGCCTCCGCTGCCGCCCTTGCCGCCGCTGCCACCGCTTCCTGACGATTCGTTGTTGCCACGCAGGCATCCCATGGATGCGAACCCGAATGCCGTGAACGCCGCCACACCAAACATGATTGCTCTCTTCATGGTCTTTCCTTTTGTTGGGTGCGAGGTCGCGGCGCTCCGGACGGTCAGCGACTCTGTGGTTACGTAAAGATATCGAGGTGTTGGTCCCGATTCAAACCAAAACGGGCCCTGAGGCGTGGTTAGTTTGGACGCCGAGTATGGGGGCTAGTTGACAACGGATCCGTCACCGAACATCCTGAGCTGCGATGCGGCGGTGCGAAAGGGCGCTGGTATTTCCCGCGCGCCCGGATTCCAGCCCATCGACCTGCACTCCTTTGCTACCCGAGCCACGCGCCGAAATCCGGGCATAGGTGGCCCCAGGCGCCTCAGAAATCTGACACAATGATCCCCGTCCTCGGGCTTGCGGCGCGTGCGCCGCAGATCTTTCAGGGGGTAACGCCACTGGTGCGACGCTTGCAGGAATGGGCAGCATGACGAAAGCACAACGCTCACACTCTCTCTCCGTGGCTCTATTCTCCGCGCTCGTCGGGCTGGGTTGCGCCGGGGAAGGGCTCGACTCTGGTAGCGGCAAGACCTGCAGGCAGGGGGGAATGACTTACAAAGTCGGCGAGAGCTTCAAGCAAGACTGCAACACCTGCACCTGCACGGCCACCGGTGTCACCTGTACGATGAAGTTTTGCGCGGGCACGGGCGGCTCAGCTGCCGGCGGCACGAGCGGCACGGGCGGCCAGCAGGGGACGGGCGGCTCGGCCACCGGCGGGGCTGGCGGCATGGGCGGCACGACGACGTTGTCCGACGCCGGTTCGCCACCGACGTGCGCCGTGGGCGACAAGACTTACCAACTCGGCGAGAGCTTCAAGCAGGATTGCAACACCTGCACCTGCACGGCCAGCGGCGTTGCATGCACGCTGATGGCTTGCGTCCCTGCACCGGACGGCGGCGCGGACGGGCTGGCGCTCGATGCCGGCCCCGCCCCCGATAGCCTCGTGGTCTGTTCCTACAACGGCACGACCTTGGTGCCCGGCCAGTCCGTGTCCGATGGCTGCAACACCTGTAGCTGCGGCAACAATGGCATGATGATGTGCACGGCGCGCGCCTGCCCGGTAGTGGATGCCGCCCTGGCGACGGACACCGGATCGCCTTCCTGCGCGCTCTCGTCCAACCTGACCTTCGGGCACAACGGCGGCATGGTCATCTATCAGGACGTGAACAAGCTGACCGCCACCACCTTCACCATCACTCGCAGCTACATGCGGACCACGGCGGCGGATGGCGCGGCCTCGACGGCCTGCTTCCCCAAGCTGCCCGCGTGCGGCGCAGCCGGCGTCGTCAGCGTCGCGACCATCAATGCCGACCTGGCCGACGCCGACGCGCAGGCGGCCTTCAACACCGCCCAGCCCAGCGGCACCTTGTACGGCTCCGATCCGCGGCCGGTGGACGGCACCGTCTACTCCATCGCGCTCGACGATGGCCGCACGCTGCTCGTGGGCACCCAGTGCGCTTCGCCCGCGATGAGCTCCTGTCGCTACATTCCCGCGGGACTGGTGCTCCTGGCCGAGGATCTCATGAGCCTCGCCACGGCCATGGTCGCCAATCCGGCCTGCAAGGGGCTGTAGCTCCCGGCCCGGCGAAGGCCGGGCGAAGCCCGGGTGGCAGGGGGTGGGTGGGCAGGTCCGAGGGCCCGCAGGGCACGTCGCCCGTAGGTGAATCGAAGAATTGAAGCCGTAGTGCTACAAACGAGGAGGGACGCCACTGCCACCTACAGCCGCCGATGGATCCTATTCTCAAGGCCCGTGACCAACCCGTGGACGCCGTACTTCCATATGCCTACGCGCGGACAGCGGCCGTTCGGACGAACCCTCTGACACCTCCCGCGCGCACCTCCCGCGCCAAGTAGCCGCAAGGCCCTCGCCACAAGGTAGAGTAGCCGCATGTTTACAATCGTTGCTGTTCGGAGACAGGAGATCCTGACCAATGTGGCCCCGGACGAGCTGCCCGCCTTGCTCGAAGATGCCGCGGTTCACGTGTGGGTCGATCTGTCGGGGCCGCCGGACGACACATCCAGGCACATCGTGGAGGACATCCTTCGCTTCCATCCCCTGGCCGTCGAGGACTGCTTCGAGGAGCGCGGGCGGCCGAAGATCGAGGCCTACGAAGGGTACGTGTACGTTATCACGCACGGCCTGTCACGCGGATCCACGGCCGAGGAAATCGACGCGGTGGAGCTGGACGTGTTTCTCGGCCGGCGGTACCTCGTTACGTACCACTCGAAGGAATCGCGCAGCGTCGAGGCGGCCTGGCAGGCGGTGCTGCGTTCAGGCGAGCCGCTGCGCCGGGGTACCGCCACCATGCTGCAGGCAATACTCGACCGCCAGGTCGACGGCATCGAGCCGGTGCTGGACAGCATCGAGGCGCGCATCGGTGAGCTCGAGGACTGCGTGCTCTTGCGGGCGCACGCTCAAGACCTGGTGCGCCTGATGGCGCTGCGCCGGAACACGCTCACCCTGCGGCGCTGGCTCGGCTTGCAGCGCGATGTGGTGCTGCGCCTGGCGCGCAGTGAGTTCGACTTCGTGTCCCCGCAGGACGCCTTGCTTTTCCGCGACACGCACGACCATCTGTCGCGCTTCACCGAGCTCTTGGAAACCTATCGCGAGTTGGTGACCTCGCTGCAGGAGGCCTACCTCTCGGTGGTGAACAACCGGTTGGGCGAGACCATGAAATTCCTGACGGTTTTCACCGCGGTGATGATGCCGCTGACCGTGCTGACCGGGTTCTACGGCATGAACTTCGAACACATGCCGGGGCTGCACTCTCCCCTGGGGTTTCCCATCTTCGTCGGCGTCATGGCGGTCACGGCAGTTGGCGCGCTGTGGTTCGCTTGGCACAAGCAATGGCTAGGCGCGCGCAGCCGGGACGAATTCTCGTCGCAAATCAGCGAGCCCGAGCCCGGGCCCACGCCCGGACCTCCCGGGTGATCCGCAATATGAGGCGGACTAGAGCAGGGCCGCCAAGCCGAAGGCGATGCGGTCTGGGGCAAAGCCCGCGCGGCGGGCTTGCCAAATGAAAGCCAGACCCAGCATCAGCAGGGGGATCGTGCAGGTGCCGAGGCGCGTGAGCGTCATGGATATGCGCAGGTTGTCGCGGTCTGGTGGTCCGACCAAGCTGCGGGCCAACGCATACGCGGGCACGGCCACGAGCGAGCCGCCCGGCGCCACTTGGATGTGGCCGCCGTGCTTGCGGATGATCGAGAAGGGAGAGCCCCTCGGTGGTCCCCACCCAGAGGGTCCCTCGCGGTGCGCGAGCAGCGCCATAGTTCTCGAAGGTCCCTTGGTCGCAGTCGACGAGGTCCTGGCAATTGATCTACTCTCGCCCGATCCGTATCATCGACGTAAAGAAGGAGACCGTGATGAGTAGCAACGAGTCAAAGCCAGGCCACAAGAAGATCGTCGAATTCATTCCGTACAAGACCATGGCCATGGATCTGGAGTCCATCCTGGCGAGCCTGACCCGGATGTACGTGAGCCGTAACAACATTGACATGGTCGAGCTCATCACCTTGTGCCAGCCGGAGCTCTTCCCCGTCGGCAGTTTCGATCCGGAGGGTGAACGCTACGAATACGTGTTGAAGCTCGCGGTTCCCGTCAAGTTCCACAATCATTTGCGCGATAACATCGACAAGATCCAACCACAATTGCTGGCCGACATCGCCACGGTAACTGCGCCCTACCTGCACGAATTCATTTCCGAGGTTTTCGTGGCGCTGAAGATCGAGCAGGACTTGGGCTGGCGGGACGCGGCCATGGACTGGGTCATGGAAGGCAGTGGCCAGAATGCGAAGAAGGAAACCGATATTCTGCTGATGCACGCGCCAGGCGACGAGGCGGGGATGGCTCGCGAATTGAAGGCCGCGTTCGAAAAGCGGAACGTCAGAGTGGCAAGGCATTCCCTGGTGTCCGTCAAGGACAAGGACATTCACCACGCGCTGACCGAATTCGAGAAGCGTTCTCACTTCGGCGTTTTCGTGGTTTCGCCGGCTATGACCCGGCTACCCTTCTCCCAGGAAACACTCGACAGGATCGTCGGCTACCTGATGAACTCGCCCGGAGAAACGAGGTCTCCCGTTCCGGGAGCAGCCAATGCGCTACGTCCTGTGCCGGGCGGTGGGAAGGGAACTATGCCGAGCGCAGACGACTTGAAGCGCATGGCTGACAAGCAAGTCGCTCCCATGCTTGCCGAGTTGCAGAAAAATCCAAAGGACGCGGATCTGCTCTCGAAGATTGGCCAATCCTATCTCGCGGCGCAGCAGTTCCAAACCGCGCAGCAATACCTTGAACAGTCGGTGGCTCTGAAAGCGAACCCTGAGA
>JADGRD010000303.1 GCA_017881285.1 Pseudomonadota bacterium
AGAACGCCCCCCACACGAAGAACCCCCTGCCCAGCGCAAAGGTCAGAAGCTTCCACGGCCGCTCCGGGCCGAGCAGATAGCGGCCGAGGGTTGCGCGCGAGAGCTCCACGTTCAGTCCCAATACTACAGATTCTTGTACAGTGGCCCGCCGCCGCCCTCGGGCGGCACCCAGTTGATGGCGCCGTAGGGATCCTTGATGTCGCAGGTCTTGCAGTGCACGCAGTTCGAGAAGTCGATGCGCAGCTTCTGAAATTTGCCGGTGGCCTCGTCGCGTTCGACCACGTAGACGTTGGCGGGGCAGAATTTCTCGCAGGGGTTACCGTACTCCTCCGCGCAGCGTTCACAGTAAGACGTATCGACCTGCAAATGGCAGGGCTGCTTTTCCTCGTGGCGCGTGCCCGAGTTGTAAACGTCGGTCAGCTTGTCGAAAGCGATGCCCTGGTTATCGTATTTGAAGTTGGTCGCCGGGGCCCCGCTCGGATACACGTCGAGTAGTTTCCTCGTGTCCTTGTGGTCCTCGTCGATGACGATCTTGTCGAGCGGATAGCGCCCACCGGTGATGGTCATCAGTCCCGCGTGGAGCATGCCGCCGTAGAGACCGGATTTCATGAGCGCGCGGAAGTTGCGCGCCTGGTACATGTCCTTGACGATGTACGAGTGTTCGACGGCGCTCTCGTACTTGGCGAGCTGTTTGAACGAGAAGTCGTTCTTCGTCAATGCCTCGAACAGCGTCTCCGCGGCCAGAATGCCCGACTTGATGGCGTAGTGGACGCCCTTGAGCTTGGGCATGGCCACCATGCCGCCGCTGTCGCCGCAAATGAGCGCGCCGTCGGTGGCGAGCTTGGGCATGGAATAGTAGCCGCCCTCGGGAATGGTCTTGGCCCCATACGAGACGACCTTGCCGCCCTCGAGCAACTTCCGCACGAAGGGGTGTTGCTTGAACTTGCAGAACAGCACGTGCGGATCGAGGAGTGGATCGTGGTAGTCGAGGCCGGTGATCACTCCGACAGCGATCTGGTGGCCGGACAGGGCGTAGATGAAGCTGCCGCCGAAGGTGTGGCTGTCCATGGGGTAGCCCATGGTGTGGATGATGCGGCCTTGTGGCAGCGGCGACTTCTCGAACTCCCAGACCTCCTTGACGCCGGTGGCGTAGGCCTGCGGGTTGCGTCCCTCGTCGAGGCCGAGCTTCTTGACGAGCTGCTTGGTGCACGAGCCGCGTGGGCCCTCGCAGAACACAGTGCACTTCGCGAGTAGGTTGGGGCCGGCCTCGAAAATCCCCTTGGGTGTACCATCGGGGTTTCTGCCCTTGTCGCCGAGTTGCACGCCGATGACTCGATTGCCTTCATAGAGAACTTCTTGCGCGGCGAAGGTGGTGAGGGCGTCGACGCCGGCGGCGGCGAGCTGCCCGCCCAGCCACTTCACCAGCTTGCCGAGCGAGACGATGAGGTTGCCGTGGTTGTTCATCTGCGGCGGAGCCATGGGGAATCTGAAGGCGCGCTTCCGCGTGAAAAAGTAAACGCCCTCGCTTTTCACCTCGCCCTCGATGGGCGCGCCCTTTTCCTTGTAGTCAGGGATTAGCTCGGCCAATGCCTTGGGCTCGATGATCGCGCCCGAGCACGAGTGGTCGCCGAGGTTCGCGGCCTTCTCGATGACCGCGACCACCATGTCGACGCCCAGGGTTTGCTCGGTGATCGGCTGGCCCGGCTTCTCACCCTTGGCCACGGCCGCGTTGTGCTTGGCGATGAGGTTGGTCAGGTGCAGGGCGCCGGACAGCCCGGCTGGGCCGCCGCCGACGAAGACGACGCCCGCTTTCATGGTGTCTCGCTCGATCATGGACTTTGTTTATCCTTATTCACGGCTTCCCGCACGCCGCACCTCGTGAAAAAACCAGAGAGCACGGAGGGGGAGGAGGGCACGGAGGAGGTAACGGCGTGGACCTACGATGGAGCTGATTCGTCCTCCGCAGCCTCTGTAACCTCCGTGCTCTCTATGGTTAACTCCCGATGGTCGCAAATGCCGCCGCTTCACCGAGGAGACACCTGAGATGCACCACCCCAACCCCAAGCGCATCGACACCATGCTCTACCGACGCTGCGACAGAAGCGGCATCCAGTTGCCCGCTATCTCGCTCGGGCTCTGGCACAACTTCGGCGGCGTGGACGTGTGCGAAAACGGTCGCGCCATGGCCCGCAGGGCCCTCGAACGCGGCCCTCATCGGCGCTAGCCGGGTCGCGCAGATCGATGACGGCGTGGCCGCGCTCGCGAATCTGGAATTCTCGACAAGGAGCTCCCGGCCATCGCGGCGGCGCTGGGTGGGGTGCCCGTGCTACGCTGCGGTCGTGTCTGATTCCACGAATTCCGACGAGATCGTCACTTTTGTCCGGGTTGGCGAACTGACCACGGCGCAACTCCTGTGCGGGCGACTCGACGCGGAAGGCATCGAGTGCTTCATCCCCGACGAGTACATGGCCACCCAGACCTGGCACCTGCACGCCGCGATCGGCGGCATCCGGGTGCAGGTGAGACGGGCCGACCTCGAGCGCGCGAAGGAGATCCTCGCCCAGCCCGGGGTGGAAATTGCCGCTCCCGAAGGCGTCGCACCGGACGCCGCCGGATCTGGCCCCGGGCAGCCCGCGGGTGGAAACCATCAGCAGGTAGACGATGGCAGCATCAGCGCCGGCGACCGGGCCGCGTTCCGGGCCCTGCGCGTGGCGCTGGTCAGCCTCTGGCTCATGGGACTTGTGCATCCCTATTCGCTCTGGCTGGCCATGCGCGCCCTCGGCCGCGACGACGTGACCGCCTGGGGCCGGCGACGCGCGGGGATCGCGCTCATCATCAGCGTGGTCGGGTGTGCGTGGATGGTACTTCTCGTGCGTTGGTTCGTGCGCCTCGCTGGTTAGAGCATTCGCGCTCGCCGGCCGCCGACAGTACACTAGGCGGCATGGCCCAGCCGCCGCGCGGAAGACTCCTCGCCAAGTTGCTCGTGGCCATGCTCGTGCCCGCCACGCTGGCCCTCCTGCTCTTCGCGGTCGCCGCCCACGAGATTGCGCGACGGGTGCTCGAGGACGAGCTGGGGCGTCGGCTGGCCACGGCCGCGACCTCGGTGGCCTTGCTGGTGTTGCCCGAGCAGATCGCAGCCATCGCGGCGGGCGACGAGCGATCGAACACCTACGCCAATCTCCGCCACCGAGCCGCGCAGACGCGCGAGCGGCTGGCCGTGCGCCGGGTCTTGCTGGTGGCGCGCGACCTGACGGCGCGCGCGGATAGCGAGGGCGCGCTGGCGCTGGGTGTACGAGCCCACGAGCTCGGGGCCGACGCGCCGGAGATCGAGCGGGCGAGTCTGGGCCGGGCCACGGCCTCGCCGCTCTTCATCGGACGCGACGGCCGGCCCTACAAGCGCGGCTACGCGCGCATTGGCGATCCGGCGGCCGGTTTCGCGGTCGTCGAGGCGAGCGCCGAATACCTGGACGCCCTCGCCGCGTTCCGCCGCTATCTGGCCCTGGGCGGGGCGGCTTGCCTGGCGATCATCGCGGCCCTGGCGGCGTGGCTCTCCCGGCGCATGACCGGGCCGCTCGAACGCCTGGCCGCGGCCGCCGAGCGCATCGGCGCCGGCGACCTCGCGGGCACGGTCACCGTCGAGACCCGCGACGAGATCGGCGCCTTGGCCATGCGGCTCGACGAGATGCGCATTGCCCTCCGCGCGCGCGACGAGCGCATGCAGATGATGCTCGCCGGGATCGCGCACGAAGTGCGCAATCCCCTGGGCGGGCTCGAACTCTACGCCGGGCTGCTGCGCGAGGGGCTCGCCGCGCAGCCCGAGCGCCTGGCCGAGATCGCGCGCGTCGAGCGCGAGATTGCCTACTTGAAGGACGTGGTCACGGATTTTCTCGATTTCGCCCGCCGGCCGGCCCCGGTTGTCGAGGTGATTCCCGCGTCCGCGTTGCTCGGTGAGGTCGCGGAGCTCTGCCGGCCCAGCGCTGCCGGTCCGAGCCTGCGGGTGGAATGCGCGCCGGGTCTGGCCGCGCGTGCCGACCGCGCTCAGCTCCGCCGCGCCCTGCTCAACCTGGCCAAGAACGCCGTCGCCGCCGCGGGACCGTCGGGGCAAGTCGTGCTCGCGGCGCGGAGCGAGGGCGGATCGCGCATCGTGTGGGAGGTGCGCGACAGCGGCCCCGGCGTGCCCGACGAGATCCGCGCCAAGATCTTCACGCCTTTCTTCACCACGCGCGAGCGGGGCACCGGCCTCGGCCTGGCCTTCGTGCAAGAGATCGCGCGCGACCACGGCGGCGCCGTCAGCGTCGGTCACGCGTCCGAGGGTGGCGCCTGCTTCCGCTTCACCACTAATGTCTCAGCAGGCTGAGCACGATCTCGAGGAGGATGAGCAGCACGACCGTGGCTTCGAGGAGGAGCAGGCGGCGGTCGCGCGCGACGTCGGTGATGACCTCCAGGGTGTCCTGCACGCTGCGCAGCTTCAGCTCCAACGAATGGTAGCGGTCGACGAGGTCGAACTCGGCGCGCAGCTTGTGGTAGATGCGCTCCGCGCCCGGGTCGTCCCAGGCCGCGTCGGGCATGTCGAGCAGGTGCAGCACGGAAAGCACCTCGGCGCGCGTCCCCACCGTGGCGCCGATGAACTTGAGCAGGTGGCGCGTGCGCATGGGCATGGTGCCGGCCTTCTCCAACTCGCTGGCGAGCCGGTCGGCTTCCACGAACATCTGGTCCACGATGCGTTCGTAGTAGTCCATGGCTGCGCTCTGCGCGACGGTGAGCGCCACCACGCTGGCGCGCTCGAACGACAGGCTATCGACCACCAGGACGCCCTCCTCGATGTCGGGCCGCGCCTCCGGGGCTTCGCGTACGGTGAGCTCTTCGTTCAAGACCTGCGCCTGGGTCAGGCGGGGACGGGCCGTGGCCAGGCGCTGCAACTCCGCCACGCGCACCTCGGGCGCGACGTCGAGGAAGACCACGGCGCCAAAGGGATAGACGAAGACCACGCCGCCGGACGCGGGTTGGAACCACAGGTCACGCGGCGAGCGCTTGGCGTCGGGATAGGCCGCCGCCAGCTCCTTGAGGGGAAAGTTCTCGACAAAGGCGGCGGCGAAGAACGAATGGGTGCGACAACTGGCAGACATCGGCGTGGGGCGTGGCGGCCCGCCCCGCCTCCAGCATAGAACGAAAATCGTCGCGTTAGGAGCCGCGAAAATCTAACTCGTGCAAAGAGCGCGGCCAAGGCGCCCGGATGGCAAGGAGCGAGGAGCGAGCCTCGGGACCTGCCACCCCTCCCGCCACCCCTCGGGCTTCGCCCTCGCCCTCGCCGTCGGTATGTGAGCGACGAGCGACGCAGCCAGCCAGG
>JADGRD010000304.1 GCA_017881285.1 Pseudomonadota bacterium
GATCCGCCGGCGCCGCCGCTGGCGCTGGTCTGGCCACCGGTCGACGAGCCACCGCTCCCGCCCCGGCCCGACTGTTGGGGCATGCAGCCTAGGACGACGAGGATTGACAGAGAGAGGGCCGGTAGACTTCTTCGCATGAAAACCTCTTTGCAGCCTGGCGAAGCGTTAGAGGCGGTGAGGAAGGCGTTCCTTCAGGGCAATGAAGAAGGAACGGCGCGGCCCGCATTCGCCTGTCGCTATTCGCCCATGCGAAGCATAACGTCAACCGCGTTCGCCGGTCCACTTTGATCGACGAACGCCTCGCTACGGGGTGAGCCTGGTCGGCGTGACCGTTGTCTCTAGAACCCTCCCGCGTCACGCGCGACAGGAGCTACGCAGGGGGGCCATGTGGCTGTATCTTGGCAGAGGAATTGCTTGGGCATCGGAGTGATAATGCCCAGGTTCGTCGAAAGGATTGCTTCATGCCCTTGAAATGGCCCCTGTGGTTCGTGGCTTCGCTTTGCGCTTCCCTCGTCGCGGAGGCGCGGGCCGCGGAGGTGGCGGTCATGCCCGTGCTAGGGGTGAACCTCGCCCCGGGCGACTGTGACGCTATCGGGGTGTTGTTCGCGAACGCCTTCGCCCATGACGCCCATGTCGCGGTGGCGTCGCCCCTGGAAACGAAGACATTGCGCGGCGATGGGAAAACATCGGTCGCCGTCGCCGTGCAGCTCGGCGTCGCCAAGTACGTCGAACTGAGCGCTCTCCAGCTTGGGCAAAGGGTCAATCTCGGCGGCATCCTCTACGCTGCCGACGGTGCGATGCTCTACCGGGCGGAAATCTCGGCACCCAGCCTGGACGCGATGGACTCCGCCACCTCCGCGCTGGCGCATGCGCTGGCTTGGCGCCAGCCCATCCCGACGGTTGCGACGCCGGAGGCGGCCCTGGCGAGCCCGGAGACCACCTACGCGGCGGCAGCCGAGCCGCCGCCGGATCCAAAGGCGCCCCGGGGTGCCTACGGCCCCAAGGTCGGACTCGCGATCCCGAGGGCAGCGGGTAAGTCGTTTTCGCCCGGAATCCTGTTTGCGTTCGACGGCAGGCTGGGTCCCCGGAACTACTTCCTCGAGTTCGGCGCGGGACTCCTTATACCCACGGACGATCAGACCGGCTCCTCGGTCATCCGGGTGACGAGCGGGTTCCTCGAGCTCGGGGGCAGCTACTATTTGTGGGAGGGAAACTCCGCCCTCTACCTGGGCGCGGGCATCTCGCCTGCCATCTGGCAATCGAGCCTGGGCCTCGACGACCACACCGCCGCGACCTGTGCCGTCTACGGCCAGGTTGGCTTGACCTTCACACGGAATGCGCGGGCCAGGATCTACGGCGAGTTTCGCCTTTCGCAGCTCCTTCTCGGGGTCGCGAATCCGGTCAGCGATGGCACGATGTACGGAAGCACACTGAGCGATGCCTACCGACCGACCATGCTCGCCTTTCAGGGCGGCGTCGGTTGGTAGCGGGCGCGGGGTAAACGGGGCAAGGCACTGGCGAAAAATCGGCTTGATGACAGAGAAAGGGATGGCTTCATGAACTTCAGGTGGACACTGCTCACGACGTTGGCGCTCGTTTCGTTGTCGACCTCGCCGGCCCGCGCCGCCGTCACCGTGGCGGTCATGCCGGTCCAGGGGGTGAACCTGACAGAAGGGCAGTGCGACGCGATCGGCGTGCTCTTTGCGAGCGCCTTCGCCCGCGAGACCAACGTCGCCGTCGCCTCCCCGCTCGACACCAGGCCCGTGCTCGCGGAGGCCCGGACCTCCCTGGCCGCGGCGGCCCGGCTGGGTGTCTTCGAGTACATCGAGCTTCAGGCCGTGCAGCTTGGCAGCAAGACGACGCTCGACGCCGTTCGTTTCAGCAAGGAAGGCAAGGAGGTCTTTCACTCGCAAGTGACCGGGTACGGCCTGGACGACATGCAGGGGGCCACCGCCCGGTTGGCGCACGCGCTGGCGTGGGCGCAGCCCGCCCCGGGTCGGCCCGAGGCAGTGGTTCCGGACTACCTGCCGGCGGCGCCCGCGGGGCCCAAGCCGTATCCGGCCGCGCTGGGCTTGAAGAGCGCAATCATCTTTCCCGTGGCCCGCGGCAGATCCTTCGCCTCGCTCATGTCGTTGCAGTTCGACGCGCGCATCGGGCCGCGGACCTCGTTCGCCGAGGTGGGCGCCGGCTTCGCCATCCCCTCGACCAGCGCGCCGGGATCGAACACCATCGAGATGGGCGGGGTCTTCGCGGAATTCGGCGGTGGCGTCTATCTATCGGAGGGTGGTGTCGCCCCCTATGTCGGCGGCGGGGTTTCCCCGCGCATCTGGATCGTCACCACGCCCGCGCCCGGCATCGGCGAGACCACCGGCGCGACCTGCACCGTTCACGGTCAGGCCGGGGTTACCTTCACGCGCGACAGCCGGGCCCGGATCTACAGCGAGCTGCGCGTTTCCCAGTACGTCATCGGGCTCACCAACGACGTGTCGACCCTGGGCGGAACAACGGTTGCCAGCAGCACCTACTACCCAACGGAGTTCTCCCTGCACGTCGGCATCGGGTGGTAGAACGCAGGGCATGCGCTTCCAGGTGGCCGCGGCGTCTTCGCTGCTCGGCTTCTGCCTGTGCGGCACGGGCTGTCGCACGGCCGCGCCCGCCGGCGATGCCGCGGGCGCCACGGGTCCGGCCACCGGGCTCGACGAGGAAGCCATTCGCGGCCTGCCTGACTACCGTTCGGAGATGGTGAGCGCGCCGGTCTTTGGCGGGCAAGTCTTCGTGGTGGAGGCGGGCGATCCGTCGGCGCCCGCCGTGGTCTTCGTGCACGGTCTGGGCGAGAGTGGCTGCCGCGATTGGTACCCGGTGCTGCCCGCGCTCGCGGCCCACCACCACGTGGTGGCTTTCGATCTGCCCGGCTTCGGCCGCTCGACCCACGCCAACGAGCTCTACTCCCCCGCGCGCTACACGGAGTTCATGCGCAGCCTGCTGGGGCCGCGGGTGAAGGGGGCGTTCAACCTCGTCGGCCATTCCATGGGTGGCGCGCTGTCGCTCCTCTATGCCGCGCGCTTTCCGGGCGACGTGCAGCGTCTCTTGCTCATCGATGCCGCCGGCATGCTGCATCGCAAGTCCTACGTCGGTTTCGCGGTGGACTCCGGGCTTGACCAGTTGCTCGGCCCGCTGGCCAAGCCGGTCAAAGATCTCGCCACCGTGGTGTCGGAATCGACGTGGACGGCGATGGTACCCGTGCTTTCGGGTTCGCCCGATCCGTCCGTGGTCTTGCAGAGCGATTTCCTGCGCGCGACGGTTCTAGGCGGCAACCCCACGCGGATCGCGGCGCTGGCCGTGATCCTCGAGGACTTCGGCCCGGCGATCGCCGGGGTACGCGCCCCCGCCTGGATCCTGTGGGGCAGCAACGACGCGATTGCCTCGCCACGCATGGGCCTAGTGCTGCAAGCGCGGCTGCCTGCCGCGCGGCTCGTCGTGCTGGAAGGCTCGGGCCACGATCCCATGGCGTCACGCCCGGCCGCGGTCGAGAAGTTCCTTCTCGCGGCGCTTGCCAGCCCGGCCACCGTACTCCCGCCCAAGGTAGCGGCCCCGTTTCCCGCGCTGCCCGCGCGCAAGGGGCGGTGTGAACGGCAAAGCGGCGTCCGTTTCACGGGGGAATATTCGGAGATCGATGTGGTTGGCTGCCAAGATGCCGTGCTCAGGGACGTGCGTGCCGCCGCCCTGCGCATTCGCGATTCCTACGCGGTCGTGGAAAACACCCGCGTGATCGCGCCCGGGGTGGCGCTGGAGGTGAAAGGCTCGCGGGTCGAGATCACCGCCAGCGATTTCACGGGCAACGTCGCCTTGGAGGTCGAGGGCAGCGATCTCGATCTGGCGGGCGTCAACCTGCGCGGCCAGCGCGCCGCCGTGCACATCGTTGGTTCGTCGAAGCTCATCTTGTCGGTCAGCCATGCCGAAAGTCCCATCAACCAGCGGTATCTGCACGGCGTGTATGAATTCGACATCGGCGCCGAGCTCTGAGAGGCTGACGGGTATGCCGTCAAGATGGGAACTGGCGAGTAGACGATTCCGGTGCGTGGCCGCGGGCATCGCGGTGGGACTGTTCTCCGGTTCCGCCGCAGCGGCGGAGAGCGAGGCCGCGCACGTGCGCGTGGCGGCCGCGCTTCTCGAGGAGATTGTGCAGGGCGCCCTGCCTGCCACCATCACGTTACCGCGCGAGTTGGGCGAGGGCGGGGACAAGACGTTTCAGATGATCGCGCTGCGGTACTGTGGCGCGGGCGAAAAAGGCAACGGTCGCTTCCGGGCCGCTGGCCGGTTGGGCGTGGGTGAGGCACGCCGAGAGCCCGCGTTCGCCGCAGACGAGGTCTGCCGCCCTGGCCTTGCGGAACTGGCCGAGCACGCGCAGCCGGCATTCGCCGAGGGAACGGTCCTCGTGGATCTCGAGGCAACCTGGAAACACTGGGAGCTGAAATTGTCGGCGGTGCGCGCCGTGGTCACGCTCAAGAACGGCCGACCGCGGCCCCTGTCCGGTCTGGACAAGCGCATGGAGCTGGTGACCGTTTCCAGCGCAGATCTGCGCATCGACACCCCCGCGGGAGCGCCCGTCGTGCTGCACGCGATGCCCGCCTTCCTGGAGAGCGCCGTCGAGGTCGCGATCGTCCAGGCCGACAGGGCCCCGGCGAAGCCACCGCGCGCCGCCCCCGGCACCCGCGAATCGCTGCTGGCGGGGCAGGCGAACATCGGGGCGGCAATCCCCGCCGCGTTCGCCAACCAGGTGCTGCGCCTGCTGACCGGCAGCCAACCGTTGACGATTCCCGTGGACCGCGACGAGGTCGATATTCAGAACGTGGTGCTCACCGGGGAGGGAACGGGAGATGCGGCGCGCCTGACCCTGACGGGGAACGCGACTCCGCGCTCGGTTCGCGAAACGATGCGCTGGACCTTGGCCGCTGGGGGCGAGCCGCTGCGCGTGTCGTCGGTGCGGGTGACGGCGCAGTTCGAGGACTGCGCGGGGCTAGGCACCATGGCCGCCCTGGGCTGCAATGTGCGCAACGGGGCGCGCGCGGCCGCCGCCCAAGGCTTCGGCCAGGCGCTGACCCAGCGGTACGAAGGCCAGCTCGTGCACGAGCTGGTGAGTCCGCTGAGCTTGCGTTTCAACTTCGCAGGCCAGCGCATCGAGCTGCGCGGGGATCTCGTGCGCACGGCCTTCTCCGCGCGCGGCCTGTCGGCCGCCGCTCACCTTAACTCCGGTAGTTCGCGTTCTCGCTGACATACTCGTGGGTCAGGTCGGCCCCGAGCACGGTCGCACCTGCGGTGCCCGAGGCGAGGTCGATC
>JADGRD010000305.1 GCA_017881285.1 Pseudomonadota bacterium
CCATGGCAGGGCCGAGGACGTCGATCCATGCGGCCAATTGCGCAGCTGAGTAGGAGGTCGTGCTGTTGATACCGCAGCTGTCCGGCTCGTTCCCGGCGGACACAGCGTAGATCGGTACCCCCTGGGTCTTCGCGTTCTGCACCCAAGTAACCAGAGCGCTGGCCAAGCCCTGCGGGTTCGTGAGCACGGGCATGCTGCCGGTGCAGCCGTTGGGGTTGGTTTGGGTGGTGGTGAAGCTGCCGCCTGT
Organism: Pseudomonadota bacterium; assembly: GCA_017881285.1. Taxonomy (GTDB): domain Bacteria; phylum Myxococcota_A; class Polyangia; order Fen-1088; family Fen-1088; genus Fen-1118. The sequence goes on from JADGRD010000305.1 coordinate 248, forward strand.
GGCACCGTTGGTACCTGTCCCCCAAGGAGTCATCCACACCGTGGCGCCGTTCTGAGCGGCCGACTTGGCAATCGCGAGCCCATCGCCATACCGGATGCGGAGTAACGTCAAGCCGGCCCCCTTCGTGGTGGACCAGAGATAGTCAGCATCCGACGCATTTCTGTAGCTCCCCGCCCACGCACTGGAGACGCCGAAACCGCTGATCTTCTGCTGAAGGCTGGAAAGGCTCACGGTCACGTCACCGCTTTGGGCAGTGCCGGTGCTGCACGCCGTGGGGTTGATGACAGCACTCGTGCCGCCTGTCCCTGCGCCGCTGCTCCCGCCAGTCCCTACGCCGGTGCTCCCGCCAGTGCCAGGAGCTCCGCCGGTGGCCGTCGCGCCTCCCCTGCCGCTGGAACCGCCCGAGCCACTGCGACCGCCAGAGGTTGTCACGCCACCCGAGCCTGGCTGACCACCCGACGACGTGGACCCGCCCGAGCCTGGCCGGCCGCCCATCGACGTGGAACCACCCGAGCCTGGTTGACCACCCGATGTAGAACCGCCCGAGCCGGGCTGACCACCTGACGAGGTGGAGCCGCCCAAGCCTTGGCTGCCGCCAGGGCTGCTCTGCCCACCACCACCGGCCGTTCCGCTGGTCGCCGACTGTCCTGCCGAGCCTGTGGCACCGCCGGAGGTCATGTCACCACCGGTCCCAGTACCTACCGATGTACTCGCGGACGAACAACCGAATACCGTCAACCACAGGCACGAAGCAGCAAAAAGGACCTCCAACCTGGAAATCCATATGAAACGTTGCATCGGACGCCTCCTTGGTAACGGGGAAGTGCTATCTAGCTTAAGGTGCGCCAACCGCCAGAGACCTGTCATAACTTCTACTGTCTGGGTGTCCGAAGTATTGTCAATCTGTCCGAAGTTTCGGAGCTCCGCGTGGCCGTGCACGTCCAGCGGAGCATGAGCCCAAGCCGAACAAGCCCGCCTTCTTTCAGACCGCCGCGTGCGTCACCGGGCGTCCAACCCCTATACCCGGAAGCTATCCGTCGCGGCGGAGACGAAAGGCGTGACCCTCGCAACCGGCAACTCGGCCATCGATCTGAAAGTCGTCCGCCACCTGAAGTAAGAAGTTTGCCTGACCTTGCCTTGGGACGGCAGTCACTGCCAAGATGACCGAATCATCGCGTCGCACGGGAGTCGTTCATGAAGCCATCTCATCCCGATCCCCATGACCTGGCACTTATGCTGTCCCTGCTGCTTGGCGGCGTGCTTGCCTCCACCAGCGCGTGCACCAACGGGCCTGCGGGCTCCTCGACCAGGAAGGACGCGTCGGCGCCACAAGAGGAAGTGGGCACCGGGGGGTGGGCCACGGGCGGCATCAGCAGCGGCGCTTCGCTAATGGGCGGCACGACCGGTGGCTCGCAATCGGGCGGTACGACCGGCAGCGGGGGAACCTCTGGGGGACAGAACACGGGCGGCGCGGTGGCCACGGGCGGCAGCGCCACGGGCGGCAAAATGAGCGGCGGCGCAACCGGCACGGGCGGTAGCGCGACCGGCGGCAGCTCCGGCGGAGGTGGGGTCGCGACAGGCGGGGTGCCGGCCACCGGCGGGCAAGGCTCAGGCGGCAGGAACGCGGGCGGCTCGACTGGGACCGGCGGCGCGGCCGCGGGAGGAAACACGAGCGGCACGGGCGGACAGGGCGGGAAGGGGACGGGTGGCTCCTCTGGCAGCAGCGGTGGCGTAACGGGTGGGACGTCGGGCGGGAGTGGCGGCGCCGCGGGCGGCGCATCCGGCACCGGGGGGGAAACCGGGACTTCGGCCTATCACCCGTGCCCCACCGACGGTACGGCCTGCAAGATTATGCCGTTCGGAGACTCGATTACGGATGGGTACAACTCGGACACACCCGGCGGCTATCGCGTCGAGCTTTTCCGGCTCGCCCATTCGGCAGGGAAGAACATCACGTTCGTGGGCTCGGGCCAGAATGGCCCGGGCACGGTCGATGGCGCCCCCTTCCCCCGCAATCACGAGGGCCACAGCGGTTGGACGATCTATCCCGCAGGCAGCAGACAAGGAATCTCGACGCTTCTGACGAACGACAGCACCACGCAGAGTGTGATGCTGAAATACACCCCTCACATCGTTCTCCTGATGATCGGCACGAACGACGCCATCGACAACTACGACATGGCCAACGCTCCCACGCGCTTGGGAAATCTCATCGACACCATCTACAGTCAGTTACCGGACGTCTTGATTGTGGTCGCCCAGCCCATTCCGTCACGCGGAGATGCGAGCAAAGGCGACGACACGGCACTTAGCGGTCGCATCAAGACGTACGATGATGCCATTCCCGCCGTGGTCAAAGCGCGAGCCGACAAGGGTAAACACATTCTGATCGTGGATATGTTTACGCCGTTCAATCCCAACAAGGCGTCCCTGATCGAAGACCAGTGGCACCCGAACCTGGCCGGATACGTCCTGCTCGGAACCCAGTGGTATTCGGTGCTGCAGCCGCTCTTGTAGCCTTGGGAATCGGCCTGGGTCAGTAATGAGTGGTGGAGGCGTTCAAGTAGATCTGGCGGCCGATCCCAACTACAAGACCACCTTGCTCCAGGACACCTGGCCCCCCGACGCCGCGGGCCACACCCTGCTTGGGGCCTGCTGGTGCGAGGTCCTGGCAGGTTCCTTGTAGCCGACCATGAAGTAGTTGCCGCGAGGCCGATCTTCCTTCACGATTGACGACCGTGCGTATCGCAGTTTCAGCCACGTTGGCCCTGTGCTTGGTTCTTCCGCCCACGTTTGCCCGCGCGCTTCCTGTCGTGGCGGTCCAGCCCTTCGGCGGTCCGGAGACCGAGCCATACCGCCAGCAGGTGGCGAAGATCATCGGCAGGCACGGTTTCAAGGTGGTGACCTCGCTACCTCGTGTGAGCGGAACGAGCCAATATCCCGGGCTGGCCAAGGAGAAGCGGCTTTCAGCCTTCGTGGTCGCGGATACCGAGGATCGAGGCGACCGTATCATCCTGAGCTTTCTGGTCTGGCAAGGCATCGACGGCAGCGTGATCGGCCGCTGGGAAGTTGCCGGCCCGAAGAAGCTCATTGCCGGCAGGCTCGGCAAGGAATTCTGGAGGCGCCTCGGCCCCGCCATCGGGCACGCAATCGCCCCGCCGAGCGACGAGCTGTCGCCCGCGCCCCGCATGCGCATCAACGCCGGCCCGACATCGCGGACCGGGCCGGTCCGACGTAAGGGCCCCCGGCCGAGCCCGGGCGGAAGCCGTGCGGCGCCCATGGCGCTTTCGATCTAGTATCGACTCTACCGCGCCTGTGTGGGCCGGATGCTATCCTGGTCGGTGGTGACCGGTCATGCCCGCCAACGACAGCGCCATTCCGTGATGCCGTGAAGGACCGTCCGACCCTAGCGCTTCTGAAACGCATCGTCCTGCTGCTGTGGTCGGCCGAGCTGTGGCTGCGTCGCGCGCTCTCGCGCGGATGGCGCCGGCGCTACTGGGATCTTCTCGGCGAGTGCCGCGCCTGCGGCTGCTGCTGCGTGGAACCCAGCATCCATGCCGATCCGTTGACCTGGCACCTGCCCATCGTCCGGTGGCTGCTCTACCGCTGGCAGTGCCAGGTGAACGGTATGGAGCTCCAGGGGCAGGAGGACAGGAGTCACGATCTGATCTTCCTCTGCACCCACTACGACCCGGTCAGCAAGCGCTGCGACAGCTACACCACCCGCCCCGGCATGTGCCGCGACTATCCCAGAGTGCTTCTCGGCCAGCCCTGGCCCGAGCTGTTTGAGACCTGCGGCTACCGCGTGCGCGCGCGTAAGTCCGAGCGGCTACGCGCCGGCATCGAAGCCACGTCGCTTTCGCCCGAGGCCAAGGCCGAACTGCGCCGCAAGTTGCGGCTCGATTAACGCCCGTCGTCCTTTCCACGCTCCCTCCAGCGGGCTAGATTTGGCCTGTGAGGAAGCACCCCACGCGTGGAAGCACAGGGTGATCGATCCCTTTTCGCCCTTCCGGCTAGCCGGGCTTTCGCTGCGCAACCGGATCATCAAGACCGCCACGTTCGAGGGCATGAGCCCGGGTGGCGGCGTGAGCGATGCGCTCACCGAACACCATCGCGCGCTGGCAGCCGGCGGGGTGGCGATGACTACGGTCGCGTACTGCGCGGTCACACCCGACGGCCGCACCTTTCGCGATCAACTCCATATGCGGCCCGAGGTGGTTCCCGCTCTGCGTACGCTCACCGCGGCCGTGCACGGGGCGGGCGCGGCCGCGTCGGTCCAGCTTGGCCACTGCGGCGCCTTTTGCAACAACCACGACCTGGCGCGACGACGACCGATGGGCCCGTCGCGCGCCCTCAACCTGCTCGGCGCGCTCAGTGGCCGCGTGCTGGCCGATGCGATGAGCGAGACGGAGATCGAGGACGTGACAGCGGCGTTTGTCAGCGCGGCCCAGCTGGCCCGCGAGGCCGGTTTCGACGCCGTCGAGTTGCATCTGGGACACGGCTACCTGTTGAGCCAGTTCTTGAGCCCGGGCAGCAATAAGCGCCGCGATCGATTCGGCGGCTCGCTGGCGAACCGTGCCCGCTTCCCGCTGATGGTGGTCGAGCGCGTGCGGGCGGCCTTGCCGCCGGAGATGCCGGTGCTGGCCAAGGTCAACCTGCGCGACGGCTACCGCGGCGGTCTGGAAATCGAGGAGAGCGTCGAGGTGGCGCGCGAGCTGGAGGCCCGGGGGGCGGACGCGCTGGTGCTGTCGGGCGGCTTCGTCAGCCGCAATCCCTTCTACCTGTTTCGCGGCGAGCGTCCGCTGCGCCAGATGATTGGGGTGGAGAAAAGCTGGGCGCAAAAACTGGCGCTGGCTGTCTTCGGTCCAGCCTTGATCCACGCCTATCCCTTCGAGCCGCTCTACTTCCTGCTGCTGGCGCGCGAGATCCGGCGTGCCGTGCGCATGCCGCTGGTGCTTCTGGGCGGCATCAAGTCGCGGGACGATCTGGACACGGCGATGCACGAGGGCTTCGAGCTCTGCGCGATGGGCCGCGCCCTCATCCACGATCCGGCTCTCATCGCGAAGTTCGCCGCGGGCTC
>JADGRD010000306.1 GCA_017881285.1 Pseudomonadota bacterium
GAGCGGCCCGAGGCGCGAGGAGGGAGAATACTCGACGTATTTGACCGACGAGCAACGAAGGGACGCGACGCAAATGCGCGATTTCACGACGGGAGTCAAACCGTTCGGCGCTCTAGAAGACCCAGACCATGCCTGCGACCGTGAGGAAGCCGAGGGTGCTGTAGCCGATGATCTGGTGCGTGCGCGCCATGGTGCGCAGGTTATTGGGATTTCCCGCGTCGGCCTGATGGGTGGTGATCCAGCCGAGCACGGCCTCGCTGACCATGCCCAAGGTTGCGCCGATCACGGCGATGCGATGAACCAGGCCGGTGTCCAGGCGCAAAGGTTTGTCGTAGGGCTTGGGCGCGAGGATGGAGAAGGCCGCGGTGGTAGTGAATAGGATGCTTGTGGACAGCACCAGCACCCGGTGGGGCGTCTGCCATTTCGTACTGCCGCCCCCCCCACCCCAGAGCTGGTTGTAGTTGAGCTGGCCGACGACGACGGTGCCTACCATGAGCGCCCAGGTCGTGATGCCCAGGGTCTGGTGCACCTTCAGCATCCAGCGCCGCGTCTGCGACTTGGCCTCGATCTCGGCGGCGGCCGGATCGACCGTGTGGTTGGGCGTCGCTGGCCCACCGGCCTGGCCGCCGAAGAAGTCGAAATCGAGCGCCTTCTTGTCGCTGGCGTATGCTTGGCCCGCGAATGTCGTCATCGTTGCTAGACCCAGCAGAACCGCGACGATAACGGCAATTCGACTCTGATTTGCCGGTGAGAGAAGCTGCGGCCGGGAAACCTTGGGAATTCTCGCGCGCATTGACTCCTCCTACGATACCTACACCGGCGAAAAGGGTTCACGCAATGACATAGTCGGCGGATCCGACCGCCGGGTATGGCATCCTAGGTCTGGAGCCAAAACGATGCGATCCATCCCGGCGGCCTTGGCCCTGTCACTCTGTGCCTGCAACTACTCGGTTTTGGACATCGCCAGCGTGCCCGACAACCCGACGTACACGCGCGACGTGCGACCGCTCTTGTCCGACCACTGTCTCGTCTGTCATAGCTCGCCCCCGGATCGCGGCGCGCCGTCGTACTTTCGCTTGGATGTCTACCCGGACACCAATGGCGTGACCGGCGCGGACAACATGGCGGCGACTCTCCTCCACGACGTGACCATCAAGCGCATGCCACCTGGGGTGGGAAGCACCGAGGGCGTGGGGCCGAATGGGACGGCGATGCTACAAAAATGGGTCGACCACGGCGCTCCGGAGTGACCCGGCAGCCTGTGGTGCGAGTCTCTCAGTCGCCGGTTATGGTTCGACGCAATACAGATGAGCGTCGACGTTGTCGCAGGGGATGCTCATCAGGTCGAACCAGGGCGGTGCGGCCGAGGTCTGGCTGTCGCCGGCGAGGCCCGACCTAGTCGTAGCATATGCTTTCCAGTCGCCGCAGGTCGCGCTGCCAGCCACGGTCGGGCCGCTGGCGCCCGTCCACACCCTGGCGTTCGTATAGACCTTGCCATCCGCGGTCAGGTCGATGGGGGCGAGCAGCGTGCCACCCTCGAGATCGTTGGGCTGCTGCGTGACGAAGATGTCGTCCATGCGCTTCCACGGCAGGCCGATGGTCCTTACCAGCTTGAGCGCCGGCGTGCTGGCGGTAGCAACGAAAGCGACGAAGGTCTTGGGGAATTGCGGATCCCTCGGCGTCCTTCCAGCACAGTTGCTCTTCGCTTGCCTATTGCCGGCTTCGCGACGAGAGTTCGACAGTGGACTTCCAGGAGCTGATTCGCGTGCGCCGGAGCGTGCGCGGCTACAAGCCCGTTCCGGTTGAGGAGGACGTCCTGCTCCGTGTCCTCGGGGCGGGGCGAATCGCGCCCACGGCCTGCAACCTGCAGCCCTTTCACCTGATCGTCGTGACCGATCCGGAAACGCGCCAGCGCATGCAGGCGGCGTACCCACGCGACTGGTTCTGGACCGCGCCCGTCATCCTGGTCGGCTGCGCGGAGCCCGCCAAGGCGTGGAAGCGCGCCGACGGTTGGAGCGCCGCGGAGATCGACCTGGCCATCGTCATGGACCACATCATTCTGGCCGCGACCGAGGAGGGGCTGGGCACCTGCTGGGTGTGCGCCTTCGACGAGGCGAAGGCCAAGGAAACCCTGGGCATTCCACCCGAGGTGCGGGTGCTGGCCATGACCCCGCTCGGCTACCCGGACGGAAGTCCGCGCCCCTTCGCGCGCAAGCGTCTCGCTGACCTCGTCCACCGGGAGCGCTGGTAGCGCGGGGAGGCAGTAGGTAGTAAGTTCCCTTCCGACATGCGCAGGCTGAAGTCGAAGAAGTGGTGGGGCGCCGTGCTCCTGGCCGCCATCGCTGTGGGCCCGCTTGGCGCCTCCGGATGCCGGGGCTCCAAGCCGCCGGTCCAGTGGGAGACCACGGCCGTGGATCGCGGGCGCATCACCGCGCGAGTCACCGCCACCGGCACGCTGTCCGCGCTCGTCACCGTGCAGGTGGGCAGCCAGGTTTCGGGGCGCGTCCAGCAGCTCTTCGTCGACTTCAACTCACCGGTGAAGAAGGGCCAGCTCATCGCCAAGATCGACCCGCAGCTCTTCCAGGCCTCGCTCGAGCAGGCGCGCGCCAACTACGCCGCCGCCGAGGGAAATCTCGAAAAGGCGAAGGTGCAGGCCGCCCAGGCCGAGCTCGATTTCAAGCGCCAGGCCAACCTGGCCGAGCGCAAGCTGGTGGCGCCCGCGGACTTCGACACGGCCAAGACCAACCTGGCGGCGGCGAAGGCGCAGATCTCGGTGAACATCGCCAATTTGCAGCAGGCCAAGGCGGCGCTCAACCAGGCTAGGGTGAATCTCGCCTACACCAGCATCATCTCGCCCACCGATGGTGTCGTCATCTCGCGCAGCGTGGACGTGGGCCAGACGGTCGCGGCCTCGCTCGCGGCGCCCACCATCTTCGTCATCGCCGAGGATCTGCGCAAGATGCAGGTCGACACCAGCGTGGCCGAGGCCGACGTCGGCAAGCTGACCGCGGGCATGGACGCCACCTTCGTGGTGGACGCCTTCCCGGGCGAGCGCTTCAAGGGCAAGGTCCGGCAGATCCGCAACGCCGCGCAGACCGTGCAGAACGTGGTGACCTACGACGCGGTCATCGACGTGGACAACTCGGATCTCAAGCTGCGGCCAGGCATGACCGCCAACGTGACTTTCATTTTCGCCAATCGCGACAACGTCCTGCGCGTGCCCAACGCCGCGTTGCGCTTTCGTCTCAGTGCCGACGTTTCCGCCGCGATCAACCTCGAGAGCAAGGGGGCCAAGAGTGGTGATGGGGGGGGGGCGAGAGGCGAGGCCGCGGCAGTCTCCGGTTCGCGGCCGGGTTCGGGCGCGGGCGGCCGGCCGCGAGCGGGCGCGGGGGGCGGCTCGTCGGCTGCCGACGAAGCGCCGGATCGCAAGACGGTGTGGGTTCTCGGCGGGGGCGTTCCTCGCCCAGTAAAGATCAAGTCCGGCGCCAGCGATGGCACCAAGACCGAGGTCGTCGAGGGGGCACTTGCGGAAGGCGACCTGGTCATCACCGAGGCCACGGTCACGGGAGGCTCGAAACCTGCCACCGGCGGGTTGCCGGGTGCGCCGGCCCCGCCCCGCGGCGGTGGCAGGCCATTCTAGGTCTGGCCATGGCAGCCCCGCTCATCGAGGTCGAGAACATCTCGAAGGTGTACCGGATGGGAGACGTGGACGTGCACGCTCTGCGCGACGTCTCGCTGACGATCTCCGAGGGGGAATCGGTCGCGGTGATGGGACCCTCGGGTTCCGGCAAGTCGACCCTGATGAACATTCTCGGCTGCTTGGATCGTCCCACGGGGGGCACCTATCGTTTGCTCGGCGAAATCGTCTCGCAGATGGACCGCAACGCCCTGGCCCGGGTGCGCAATCGCACCCTCGGGTTCGTCTTTCAAAGCTTCAATCTGCTGTCGCGCACCAGCGCGCTCGAAAACGTGGAGTTGCCGATGCTCTACGCGGGCGTTTCCGGCCGCGAACGCCACCAGCGCTCGCGCGAGGCCCTGGAACGGGTTGGCTTGGGCGAGCGGATGCATCACCACCCCAACCAGATGTCGGGCGGTCAGCAGCAGCGGGTGGCCATCGCGCGCGCGCTGGTGACGCGCCCGCGCCTCATGGTCGCCGACGAGCCCACCGGCAACCTGGACTCGCGCACCAGTGTCGAGATCATGTCGCTGTTTCAAGAGCTTGGCCGTACCGGTATCACGCTTTTGCTCGTCACCCACGAGCCCGACATCGCACGCTATGCCTCACGCGTGGTGGTCATGCGCGATGGGCACGTGCAGAGCGACAAGACGCAAACGCCGCTGGTGGCCGACGTGGCGGCGGCGGGGATCCCATGAATCCGTTGCAGGTCTTGCGTGTCGCCATTCGCGCTCTCCTGCGCAACAAGATGCGCTCGTTCCTCACCACCCTGGGCATCATCATCGGTGTCTCGGCCGTGATCGCCATGGTCGCCATTGGCGAAGGGGCCAAGGCGCGTGTGGCGGATGCCTTCGCCTCGATGGGTTCCAACATCCTCATCGTGCTCTCGGGCAGCACCACGGCGGGTGGCCAACGCGGCGGCTTCGGCAGCATGCCCACCCTGACCTGGGAGGATCTCAAGGCCATTCGCACCGAGGCCAGCGCCGTCCGCTACGCTACCCCGCAGTTGCGCGCGACCGCGCCGGTCATCAGCGAGGACCAGAACTGGGCCACCAGCATCAATGGCGTGTCACCCGAATTCTTCCAGATTCGCGACTGGCCGGTGGCGCTGGGCACTGGCATGAATCAGTCGGATGTCGAGGGCGGCACCAAGACCGTCGTGTTGGGGCAAACCGTGGTCGAGAATCTGTTTGGCGCCAGCGCGGATCCGGTGGGCCAGAGCGTGCGCATCAAGAAGATACCGTTCCAGATCGTGGGCGTCCTGGCCCGCAAGGGCCAGTCGGCCATGGGGCAGGACTTCGACGACGCCGTGTTCATGCCGTACACCACGTTCCAATCCAAGATCCAGGGCGGCCTGCAGAAGTTCATTCCCGGCTCGGTCATGATCAGCGCGGCCAGCAGCGACGATCTGGCGCGCGCGGAAAAGCAGATCGGCAACCTGCTGCGCGACCGCCACCACATCGCCATCGGCGGCGACGACGACTTCTCCATCCGCAATCTGACCGAGATGGCGAGCGCCCAGCAAGAAGGCGTGAACACGCTGACCACGCTGCTGGCCAGCATCGCCGCCGTGTCGCTGCTGGTGGGCGGCATCGGCATCATGAACATCATGCTGGTCAGCGTGACCGAGCGGACGCGCGAGATCGGCA
>JADGRD010000307.1 GCA_017881285.1 Pseudomonadota bacterium
CCGCTGTTCTCCTCCACCCGCGACAATGTCATCAAGATCATGGGAGTTGGCGTCTTCGTGGAGGAATTGCTAGTCATCGTCGCAGCATTTCTCGTTGTCGGCTTGTTCTATGTGTTCCTGTTTTTGACGACCCACGGGCGGGCCATTCGGGGAATGGTCTTCGTCTGAAACCGCGAGCTAGTCGCCTGAGAACGACTTCCGGCTGACGGTGCCGTCATGGGCCAGCAGAGGCGCCAGCGGCGTCAGGCTGCCCCTGTGATCTAGTTCACGCTTCGCTGCCTGTGCGACATCTGGATCCTTGCTGCGCTTGAGCCGGCTGAGGAGGTTGGTGGCACGGTCGGTGCCGAGCCGGCCGATGGCCGCGATGGCCGTCGCAAGAACCGCGGCCGGCATCGGCGTCTGTCCGAAGAGCCTGCCGAAGAAGCCGATGGGCGTGGCCAGTCGGCAAAGGGCCGCCTCGGCTTCAGAAAGGGAAAGCGCCCCGGCCTCGCGCCGGCGAATCACGACCTCGATGGCGGCGCGCACGACCTGCGGTGTCGCCCCGCGCGCGTCCTTGGACACGATCTTGATGGCCCGCGGGATGACTTTCTCACCCCCCACGCCCGAGCCAGCGCAGAGCAGCAGAGCGCGAATGCGCACGCTTTCGTCGGGATCCGCGAGCGCATCTGCCACGTGCGCATCCGCGGCCGCGGGGCTGGCCGAGGCCAGGGCCGTCAGGGCGTTGCGCCGGACCCGCGCCGATTTGTGCGCGAGCTGCCGCACGAAGGCAGGAACCGCGGTTTCGGGCGCCTTGCCGGTCACGCAGGTCAGAAGCAGGAGCGCGGTTTCCTCCTTCTCGATATCTTGGTCGAGCGCGCGCAGGGCGGCCGCGACGCCGACATTCTTCATCTGCGTCAGAATCCAGGCCGCCGCCTCGCTGACCTTGTGCTCGCTCGACACCAACACCGAAGCCGCGGATTCGGCAGCCGTGTCGCCGCCTTGCTGGAGCAGGGCCAGCAGACCGCGCTTCTCGTTGCTGCCCTCCGGAAACTCCGCGAGCACGGCCTCCACGGTGGCGACGTCGAAGACCGCGGGAACGGCCTTCTTGTCCACGTTCTTGATGCGTTCGAGAATGCCAGTCGCCTGTACGGGCAGCTTCTGCGTGAAGGCGTAGCGTGCGCCTTTCTGCAGGATGCGCAACGGGTTGCTGTCCTTGCTGCCTCGAGGTGGCTCGGCCCCCGAATTGGTGCGCAGGGCATCGACCCAGCTCTCGGCCAGCACCCACTCCTGCAGCTCGACGGGCAGCCGGGTAATGGGCACGATCTTGCGCCGGCACATAATGCGCAAGGTCTCGTCGGCCTGGGGCGACGAGGGCATCTTGAGCAGGCGTTCGGTGATGGCGCGCAGCACGGAGGCCGCCGGCTCGGGCGGGGCCTCGCTGGCCGAGCCCGACTCCTTGAAGATCAGGTTGGTCGTGCCGTGCAGGGAGAAAATGGGCAACCCGTGCACGATGAGGTCAAGAGCGTGGACCTGGCGCAGGGCCGGGATCTCGCGCAGGAGCCGATCGACTACCTGGCTATGAAAGAGCAGCTGCTGGAGAACGTCGAACTTGCGGAAAAAGGAGTACGCCATCCCGGCGATCAGGCGTTCGCTTTCTTCGAGTAGCTTCGCGGGCGCAACCGAGCCCACACTCGCCTCGGCGCGCAGATCGCGCAGCAGGCGTGCGTAGGCGAGACGGACCCGCCAGGGGAGGTCGCCTTGCACCTGCAACTGCTCGGCTTCGCAGACCACCGAAACATGGGCGACCTTCTTGTCGAGAATCGCGCGCGCCAGGCGCTTGCCCTCGCCGGCCGGGGTCTTGTCGACTGGAGGCGCGCTCATGATCTCCAGGAAATCGTTCCATTCCGGCTCGGTGATACCGCGGGAAAACGCGAGCGCGACCAGACCACGGTGCTGCATGAATTCGAGTAGTTGCAGGATGAACCCCCCACCGATGGATGGTCCCACGATGCGGCGTAGTTCAACGCGCTGGGGAGAGGTGCCGTCCACCCAGATTTCCGGTGGAGCGCCCGCCACGGCCGGAGGTCCGATGAGGTAGCCAATCTCCGGCTGGGTCCGCTGGAGACGTCCGAGCTCTTTCCAGAGGCGGGCGCGCACGCGGGGAAAGTTGGCCATCGACGGGTCGAGCTGACCCACGCGATGCAGGGCGCGCCCCAGCGTGATGGTGAACTCGACGACCTGATCCGCTAGCGTGTTCATGCCACTTCCGGCCTCCCGAATCCGGAACAGACGCCAGCACGAAACCTCGGCGCCCAGATCCCAATTTTACGCCAACCGCGGCAAGACCCAAGAAAACGGGCAGTTTCGCCGCCGCTTGGCTCGTCGCCTGGCCTCGGCGCCCCGCGGGGCAGGGGCGCGATTCAGCGCGTCCTTCTAGCTAGCCCGGCGCGCGCGCAGGCCACCCAGTTCGTCGAAGAACTTGGTGGTCGTGTCGATGCCGTTCTCCAGCGATTCGACCATGAGCGCCAGCAGCCCGTCATTGTCGTGACGGAGCGCCTCGTAGTAGCGCTGCCGGTCAATGGAGTGGATGATGGCGGGCAGGTACTTCGCGCGCAGCAGAATGTAGTTGGTGAGCAGCCTTGCCACCTTGCCCGTGTTCTTGGTCCAGGGGTAGGCGCGCAAGAGCTTGAGCTGCAGTCGGGTTCCCGCCACGACCGGGTGGAGCGAGGCGAAGTCCGGCGATTCCAGCCACTCGCCCAGCCGGCGCATCTGGTAGACGATCTTCTCCGGCGCGCAGATCTCGTGATAGTACAGCCGGTGCAAGGGGTTCTCCTTGCGGTAGGGGCAGCCCTTGGCTGCCGCCTCGGGCGTCACCATGGCGTAGATCTTGCGGATGAATTCGAGATCCGCGGCCGGTGGCTTCTTCGACTTGGCCAGATCGCGTAGATAGTCCGCGGCCCGCTTGTGCGTTCTGACTTCCTCGTAGGTCGGAATCAGCGAAACGTCACTGATGATTCGCTGGTCGATGGCGGCCTTGAGCTCGGAATAGGACAGCACGACCCCGTCCAGGGCGTTGTCGTGGAACAGCCACGAGATGTCTAGCTTGTACTGGTAGTCACTCGTGACCTTGTCGGGGAAGACGCTTGCCTTCTCGGCCAGCGAACCCATTTTTGCGTCAAGCTCGAACAACCTCGCTTCCATGGACGACCGCTCTTTCTCCTGGCTGAACCAGTTCCAGTTCTTGACACATGCGTTATCGCTCAAAAGAGTCCTTTAGTCAAGCGGGGTTACGAACATTGAGGGTCAATATTAATGTGCCATTAGTTACCGACTAATGAATGCAACTTTAGTCAATGCGATGTGTGACGCGATGACTCACTTCACCAATCTTCGTGCAATCATTAAGAAAAAGTACGACCCAAAAAATTGACTTGGGTCGCTCCGGCGGGATGATGGATCCGTTTCGCGCGCCCACGATGAACTGCCTTCGCTGGATATCTATTCCTCCGAGGGCCGGGTCATTCCTGTCACCGACGGGAATAGCTCGGTGAGTCGCGTGGCGGCAAGGGCAGGATCCGCCGATGACCAACCCGATCGATGCCGACACTGGGCACGAACCCGTGCTTCTAGATGAAGCGATGGCGTTCCTCGCGCCGGCCGCGGGTGGCGTGTACTGCGATGCCACGGTCGGGTTGGGTGGGCACGCGGTGTCCATCCTGCAACGCTCATCGCCTGGCGGCCGGCTGGTCGGCATCGACCGCGATCCGGAGGCTTTGCAACGGGCGCATATCCGGCTGGTGGACTTCGGGGACCGGGCGCGGCTCGTGCATGCGCGCTTCGGCTCGATCCGCGCCGTCCTGGGGAGCGTCTCCGCCCTCCCGGTCGACGGCTGTCTGGTCGATCTCGGGGTTTCCTCGCTGCAACTCGATCGTTCCGAGCGGGGATTTTCCTTCCGACACGGGGGACCGCTCGATATGCGCATGGATCAGTCGCAGGGCGAGACGGTGGGCGATTTTCTGCGCCGGGCCGACGCGGGCGAGATCGAAACCATCCTGCGCGACCTTGGGGAAGAGCGTTTCGCGCGCAAGATCGCGGCAGCCATCGTCGCGCTCCGCGGCCGCGAGGACTTGTCCACGACCTCCGCCCTTGCCGCGCTGGTGGCGCGCGTGGCGCCAAGCCGCGAGCGCAGCAAGGATCCGGCCACGCGCACCTTTCAGGCCCTGCGCATCGCCATCAACGACGAGCTCGGTGAAATCGAACGCTTTCTGGCGGAGATCCCGGCCTGCCTTCGCCCCGGCGGCCGCCTGGTCGTCATCAGCTTCCACTCGCTCGAGGACCGCATCGTCAAGCGACGCTTGCGCGCCCTGGCGAGCGGCGGAACCGCGGGCACTCCCTGCCTCCGGCTTCTGACCAAGCACGTTGTCGTCGCCGGTGACGAGGAACGCAAGCGCAACCCGCGTTCGCGGTCGGCCAAATTGCGCGCGGCGGAAAGGCTGCCCTCATGATCCAAGCGACCGTCGAGCCCAAGCCACTCCATCAGACAATAGTCGACTCCGGTGATGGCAGGCGTCGCCTGGGCGCGGGATTGGTCGGCCTGCTGGTGCTGGGCGTGACTCTGGGCGCTACCGCGCATGTGGCCGTGCACGCGAAGCGCATCGAAGTCGCCATCGCGCTCGGCAAGGAAGAGCGTGCGTTCCGCGAGCTGACCGAGCAGCGGCGTCACCTCGAAATCGAGATCGGCATGCTCAAGGATCCGGCGCGCGTCATTGCCATCGCCCGCGATCGGCTCGGCATGCGTGCGCCCGCGTCCGAAGACATACATGCGCTTACACACACCGCGGAGGCCGGCAAGAAATGATCACGCTGTGGACCAAGGTGCGCGTGCTTTTGTTCGGGCTTTGCTTGATCGGGCTGGCGTTCCTCGTGGGCCGGCGCGCCTTCCAGCTCCAGGTGCGCGAGGCGGCCCAACTGCGTGAGTGGGCCGAGAACAACTATCTTCGTGAAATCGAAATTGCGCCGCGCCGGGGCCGGATTCTCGATCGCAAGGGCCATGAGCTGGCCACGACCGCGGATCTGGACTCGGTCTACTGCAACCCGCGCCAGCTCACCCACGTGCCCGACGGCAGCGGCAAGCTGGCCAAGGCCTTGCGCATGGACATTCGCGAGCTGGACAAGAGCCTGGCCGGCAAGAAAGAGCAGTACTTCGCGTGGGTCAAGCGGCGGGTGACCCCGGACGAAAGTAAGGCCGTGGCCGCGCTGGAATTGCCGGGCGTTGGCATGCGCAAGGAACCGCGCCGGTACTATCCGAGCGGCGCGCTGGCGGCGACCGTGGTTGGCTACGCTGG